>NZ_JBJEXT010000040.1:0-137493 GCF_051886055.1 Mitsuokella apri
AAATAATAAAATTGAGAAATTTATTAAAATATGTTAAATTATATGATATAAGGAGCATTCCCGTTAAGATCAAATTCCAGGTTTGAGCAAAAAAGAAAACTCCCCTAAACTAGAGATATACACCGGGTCGTCAAAGCGCCCTAAAAAAATCTAGTTAGGAGAGTTTCCAATATGAATTGTACACAGAATCTCAAGATTAGTCAAATCAATAAAAGCACTTTAGTCGTCGGCATCGACATCGGATGCACCACGCATTACGCACGTACCTTCGACTGGCGCGGCAGAGAAATCGGCCGTGTGCTTAAATTCTACAATTGCCGGGATCAGTTCGAGCGTTTTCTCCGCTATATACGCGGATTGGCGCGTGAGAACGGCAAGACCAACATTCTCGTAGGAATGGAACCAACCGGCCATTACTGGTTTGCCTTGGGGCAGTTTCTCGAGGAACACAATATCACGCTTTGCATGGTCAATCCATATCATGTGAAGCAGACCAAGGAACTGGACGACAATAATCAGACAAAGAACGACCAGAAAGATCCTAAGGTCATTGCCAAGCTCGTCATTTCAGGGCGTTACAGTTATCCGTATGTCCCGAAAGGCATTTATGCGGATCTTCGCATCCTGAATACCATGCAGCTGAATTTAAATAAGGAACTTATCCGGTACAAAAATCAGCTGGCGAGGTGGTTCAATGTCTGGTTTCCGGAGTATCAGGAAGTTTTCAAGAATGTCGGGGCAAAAAGCAGCCTGCTGTTGCTTGAGAAGGTTTGCACGCCAGACGCTATCGAGGCGCTGGGCGCAGAGGGAATCAACGCAATCTGGCGGGAAAAGATCCGCGCGGTAGGTATGAAACGTGCTCAAAGACTGGTAGACGCCGCCAAAAGCAGCATCGGCCAGAAAGACGGACGCCGCTCGGCGGCATTTCAAATGAAAATGCTGCTGTCGGACTACCGCAAGGTACACAATCAACTGGAAGAGGTTATGGCAGAACTGGAAATGCTGTGTCAGCAGATTCCGGCAACCAAGCAGATGCTGGCCATCAAAGGGATTGGCGTCAGGACGGTTGTAGGATTTCTGGCTGAAGTGGGAGATATTAGACGTTTTCAATCACCGAAGCAAATCCAAAAGCTGGCAGGACTCGCTTTGAAAGAGAACAGCTCGGGAAAGCATCGGGGAGAAACCACCATCAGCAGGCGCGGCCGCGCCCGCCTCAGGACAGTTCTCTTTACCGCAGCAATCTCGCTTATCAGTAAAAACGAGGCTTATCAGAAGATACATCAACATTTCACGCAGCGGCTTCATAATCCGCTGAAAAAGAAACAGTCTGTCGTAGCTATTGGCTGCAAACTCATACGGATTTTCTACACATTGCTCAGTAAGGACGTCGCTTACGACGAAGAAAAGATGCTGAAAGATATTGTCTGGGAAAACGAATTGTTAGCAGCATAAGGGAACGCTCAAATATCTCTGTTTTCGGGTAAAACGTCCACCGTAAGGTGCCAGGAAGTAGAGCAGCACAACTGAAAGAGAAGAATCGGTAGCCAGATTTATTTCCATTAGAGCGCATAGCGACTCAGCAAAGGAGCATAATGGCACCCAGATATGGATAAGCGGAACGAAGGAATTTAGGACTCTGCCATGCAGATGATCCTGTTAGACATGGGAGGTACGTTGCCATAAAACGAAGGGGATTTTATCGGTCTTTGAAAAATCAAGGCAATGACGTTAGCTTTGCTGCGCCAAAAATCCCACTTACGCCGTGCAAATACGCCATTCATCCATATACGCAAGTTCTTCAATAAATATGCTGCTACGAAAAGCTGCGAAAACAGGAGATATTTGAAGAAATCTTAAGATTATATAGGGAGGTGAGTTGGATGCTTTCCAAAGATGTTCTTCGCATTCTTCAAGTATCGAGGCCGACTTTAACGAAATATGTCAAGACTGGTATCATCCGTGTCCATGTGATGCCAAATGGCCATTATGATTATAATGAACAGGATGTTTATAAATTTCTCAATAAGGACGTCAAACGCAGGACTTATATTTATGCCCGGGTATCCACCAAGAAGCAAAAGAAGGACCTTGAAAATCAACTGCAAATGCTGAAAGAGTTCTGCTTTGCTAACGGCTATACCATCAACGGTGTCTTTTCGGATATTGCCAGTGGCATCAGTTTTGAGCACCGGAAGAATTTTTTCAAGATGCTTGACGACGTGCTGGCAGGACGCGTAGAACGTGTTGTCATTACTTATAAAGATCGTCTGTCACGAGTAGGATATGAATTATTCTATTATCTATTTCAGAAATATAACTGCGACATCGTCGTTATGAACGAAGTCGGCTCAGAAGAACTTGACTCACAGGAAGTATTTGGAGAGATTGTCAGCTTGCTTCATTGTTATTCCATGAAGCTCTATTCCAGCCGCGGAAGACTGAATAAAATCAAGGAGGCGCTTGAAGATGAGCCGGCGAGCGGAACGCCATCGACTGAAAAAGAGCACCCCGTATTATGAAAAAATCCGGCAGTTCTGCCATTTGGCCAAGAATTTATACAACCATGGCAATTATCTGATTCGGAAGGAATTCATTGAAAACAGAAAATGGCTGCGTTATGGTGAGCTGGATGTTCTCTTGAAAAAAGATACGGAATATCCGGATTACCGTGCCATGCCGACGGCCCAATCTGCCCAGCAGACGCTTCGCCTGCTTGACCGAAATTGGAAATCCTTTTTCGCGGCCATCAAGGACTGGAAAGTACATCCCGAGAAATACAAGGGGCGTCCGAAGCTGCCAGCTTATAAGCGGAAAGATGGCCTTTCCTTGCTGATTATGACAAATCAGAACTGCAAGTTACGGGATGGATCTATTCAGTTTCCCCGGGTTTTCGGTGATTTTAAAGTCAAGCCTGTTTTCACGCAGCAGGAACATGCTGTCTTTCAGCAGGTGCGTTTTGTGCCAAGCGGCGACAGCATCATGATGGAAATCATTTATGATCTGCCCGATGTGCCACAGAAACAGGATAATGGCCGTTATGCATCGATTGATATCGGTGTCGACAATCTGGCGGCGATGGTCTTGAACGTCGGTCAGGCCCCATTCCTTTTCAAGGGGACGCCGCTGAAAGCCATCAATCAATATTACAATAAAAATCTGGCGAGAATGCGAAGTATCTGTGAGCGGATGAATGGACGCCATTCATCGAAGCGAATCACGCAGCTCACGGCAAAGCGGAATCGCAAGATCGAAGATTATCTGCATAAGGCCAGCAGGAAAGTCATTGAAATCTGTGACAGACACGATATTTCTATCTTGGTGATTGGTCAGAATAAAGGTTGGAAGCAGGAAGTATCCCTTGGCAAAAAGACGAATCAGCATTTCGTGCAGATTCCTTTTGCCAAATTCATTCAGATGCTGCAGTATAAGGCCGAATCGGCAGGCATCCAGGTCGTTATGACGGAAGAAAGCTATACCAGTGGTACATCCTTCCTTGACAACGAATGCCCAATAAAAGAATTCTACAATAAGAGCAGACGTGTGCATCGCGGCCTTTTTCGTGCTAACGACGGCCAAACAATCAATGCTGATGTCAATGGAGCTTTTCAAATTATGAAAAAAGTATTCCCGAACGTGAAGGCCGACGGGATAGAGGGCGCAGCGTCACGCCCAACTGTAGTAACATTTTTGATGAAAGAAAAGCACGGCCTTCGTCGTGCTTGACTTGAGAAACTGCGAACAGTAAAATTTATTAAAAATTTTATCTATAATGGATTTGATTTATAATAAATGTGACGTGACAGTGTCAGCCGCTGGGGAGCGGCTGAGGCCGCGGAAGGGGACTCCATCACGGTCAATGAAGTCAATGGCTGGGGCTCATCGGAGAAGGATCCGGTCCATCTGAAAGTCGGCACAAAGGATACGCAAAATGTCACCGTCCATAATTATTCTGCCGGGGAGTCGGACTTTCCTACACGCAGGGCAAGGGCAGCTATCTCGGCGGTTACAGCGATGTGACGGGCTGGGGTCTCGGCCTTTACGATACACGTGCCAAGAGTGACGGACAGTACCTTGACTTTGCCTTGCGGGGAACGCATCTGGAGGGAGAGCTTCACGGGGCTTACAGTCATGGCGAGAATCTCGACAATAACGGTTACACTTTTAGCATGGAATACGGCTGGAAGCATTCGTTCACGCCAAATAAGCAGGGCTGGTTTGTCGAGCCTCAGGCACAGATGACATTCGGCTGGCTCGATGGCGCGGACCTGACTTTGGCAAACGGCGTGCATTACCACGAAAACAACATCAAAAGCGCGGTCGGCAGGGCCGGGCTGCGCATCGGCTATGAAGGTGAGCAGGCCCAGTTCTTCGCCAAGGCCGACTGGTTCCACGAATTCGGCGGCAGCAGTCAGCTGCATCTTGCTGATGATGAAGGTCAGCTGCATCTCGATACCGACTATGGCGACAATTGGTTCGAATACGGCCTCGGCCTGACGGCGAACCTGACGAAGAACAGTCAGCTCTATGCCGACATCGAAAAGAGCAGCACGGGCTCCTACCATAAAAAATGGGGCTGGGATGCCGGCGTCCGCTGGAACTTCTAAAACAAAATCGATAGGGAAAACGCAAAACATGCAGGCACAGACACCTGCATGTTTTTTTTCATCGAAATAATGGATAAGACATCATCGCAATCGTTTTAGCATAGTGGTATTGCATATGTTATAGGATTTGCATATAATATATGGATGAAAAAACAAAAAGATTTCAAAAAAATGACATCATACAGGTACCTGTATATCGAATTCTTCTTGTTTTTTTTCGCAATTCTTGTGCTATAGCATAAAAGATAATAAAAAATAAATCATCTTCCAGATAAAAAGCTGTTAAAGTCATGTATTTGTCTGATTCTGAGGAATCGGCGGCAGCAGATTGACTCTAACCTTAGGACAGGGTTTATTCTGAAAGAGAAGTTAAACTAAGGGTTCATTTTTAAAAATAAATAGTTTTTAAACAACAACTCTGCAGCTGCTGCAGGAGCAGGCTGTCATGAACATAACAGAAGGCATCAAAATGGAAGAAAGAAAGGAACTTAGATTATGTATACCGTGGAAACACAAAAAGAACAAATGTGTGCGGGGGGGGGGTACTGACTTCATGAAATGTGCTGTCAGGATGCGCCGCCCCCGCCTCAGCACATGGTCGCAGCGCTTGCAACATTTGCATTCGAAGAATGCTGAGACTGGAACTTTTGTCATTTGATTGGGGAGGAATTACCATGAAAAATAATCGCTTATCCATCGGCCAGATGGCCAAACTGAACCACACGACGCTGGCTACGCTTCGTCTTTACGATAAAATGGGGCTGCTGTCACCGGCTTACACCAATCCGGAGACGGGCTACCGCTACTACGATGTCACGCAGTGCGCGACGTTCCATATGATTCAGAACAACAAGAACCTCAACATGAGCCTGAAGGAAATCAAGGCCATTCTCGACAAGAGTGACTTTCATTTTCTGCTGAAACTCTACCACGAAAAGATGGCAGCACTCGACAAGGAGTTCGAGGAACTCGAACGCAAACGCCGCACGCTGAAGAAAATCGCGGACTGGGCGGACTTTTATCAGCACCGTCCGCCTGTCGGCACCTTTTCCCTGCTTTATATGCCAGAACACTGCCTCTACAAGATGCCGGCCGACCGCAATTATTTTCAGGAGGATTTTGGCAGCTTCATCTACGGCTTGTCGCAGCTGGAGTCGCTCATGCAGAAAAATAATTTCCCGCTCGTGTATCTCTACACGGCCTTTATCTCGATGAAGCAGGACGAATTCCAGCAGGGCACTTATCGCGCGGAGGCGATCGGCATCCTGCTCGGCGAGGAATACCGGACGTGTCCGAACGTGGAAGTCAAAGAGAGCCGCATGAATGCCTGCGTCTACTTCGACGACTTCACCAAAGTGCACGAATACCTCGCCAAACTGAACAAATACTGCGAGCAGCAGCACTATAAAATCATCGGTGACGCCAGCTGCCGCATCGTCGGCACCCTCGACGTCCACGACTTCCGCCATCCGTCCGAGTACCTGTGCCTTCAGGTCCCGGTCGAAACACAGAGTGATCTTGACGTAAAAGCGAAGAACTGAATCCGTCCATCCTCACGGCAGAAAAACTGGCCTGATTCAAAGCATAAATAAGAAAAATAACAAAAGAGCAGTTTCCCTTTTGCGGGATGCTGCCCTTTTTTGTTTGTTTGCGGTCGATTCGCAATTGCAAAATGAAAGACGCCGCGTTGTTTGACCCTCATGCGGCAACAGGTCGTACGCTTAAATTAGCTTTAAGGCGACTTTAACATAAATGAGGGGGCGTTTGCGCATGAAACGCAGCGTGAAAATGAGGATTTTAGCGGGCATCGGTTTGATGGCCGTCACAGCGTGCTGGAGCGGGACGGAGGTCTATGCGGCGTATGACTCGGCCACGAATACGGATACGCTGACGAACAGTACTATCAGCGCCCATCCGGCGGTCCCTTTTAAAGAGGGCGATCTTTCTTCTTATGACCATCCTGACCGGAACCTGGTCATCAACTGGATCGACAATTCCCGTGCTGACGGTTCCGCCATCCGGAATGCCAATGTCAACGCAAAAAACATTGCCATCAATGCCGATTTTGAAGGGAATGAATGGACCGATAAGGGCATCATCAGCGATGGTAATTTTGAAACCCACGTTACGGCCAGTGGCGATATCACCATCAGGACTCATAATGATGCCGTACATACTGAAAATTACAATGGTAAGATGACGATCGATGGGTTCAAAAACCTGAATATCACCACTACGGGTGTCGGCTTTGGTGTCATGGATGCCGGCAACGGCGTTTTCATCAATGGCGGAGCGGGAAGTACGGTAAATATTTCCGCTCTGACAGGGGATCGTCCTGCCATTGGCGCTTCTTTAAATACCGAATTAGCTTATTGGGATCCTCAATACGCCATGGGCACAGGTATCACCATCAATGCAGATAAAATTATCCTTTCTTCCCCCAATGCCTCTGTTTTTGCCGGAATCGGCGAGAATCATGATTTTAAAGTCAATCTGAATGCGAAGACAGTGGATTTGACAGGTGGAATTTTTGCAGAGGGAGGAAGTACGGTATCCATCAACCCGGATATTGATGGAGTGGTCAAAATCACTTCTACGAAAGAGAACAATAGCAGCATTTCAGCCTCCAGTGATTATACTACAGGGAAAGTTACGAATGTCATCATCAATGGGAATAAAGGCGGCACAGCCCAGGTTTTAGGTGAAATCGAAGCAGATGATGCATGCGTTACTATCAATATGACCGGTGCGGGTTCTTATATCAAATCTACAGCAACCGGGAATACCAGTGAAGATAGTCTGGCGAAAGATGTGCTCCTTGCCAATGGAGACAACGCCAAGATTAAATTGGATTTTAGCGGTAACAATTCGCTGATTCGCGGAGATATGACTGCATCTACGGGTGGAGACTTGGATATCAAGGCATCGGGTAATAATTTCTCTATAGCTCGCACTTATACTTGGGATGAGCCTTTCCGCCACGGTGTCATACAGGCGGACAGAAAGGGAACAGCAAATCTCGTACTCACCGGCAATCATAATCGAATCGATGGCAGCTTAAAGGCATATTATAATGGCCAGATCAATCTGAAGATGTCAGGAGATGATGCCGTCTTCAATGGGAATATGTGGACAGAAATTGATACTCCTAAGGAATCGCCGCAACATTCACGTGATGACAATGCAGCTATTCATGCCGAATTTTCCGGTAAAAATGCCCAGATAAAAGGTGATATTGTATCGAGAGAAGGCCATAGCCAAATTACAGCCGGTTTTTCAGGAGAAAATGGGAGATTGACAGGGGATGCAAAGGCAATCGGTACTTTTACGATGAGTTACGACAGCCGTTATCCTAACAAACGTTTTTATACGCTCACTGACGATACCGTAACTAACCTCAACATGACTGGTGTGCATACTTCTCAGATTGGTAATCTGGTTGCAGAGGGAAACAACACATTGAATGCCAATTATACGGGACTGGGTTCCAGCCTTACGGGTAATGCTGATAACAAAGGCATCATGAACCTGACTTTCGATAATCAGTCCTCGATGACTGGCAATATGGCCAACGACACGATGAAATATGATGATGACAAAGGAACCTCCTTTGCTGGCCAGCTCAAAGCTGACTTCAACAACGGCTCTCATTGGACCGGTAATTTGACGAATAATTCTGGTACGACGAATGTCGGCTTTAATAATGATTCACTATGGACCGGCAATCTTTCCAGCACGTCTGGCACGGCTGCCATCAATCTGAACAATGGCAGTGTCTGGAACGGCGCTTCGTCTGGCAATGGCGATATTAATCTTACGAATGCTTCCCTTTGGAACGTGACGAAGGACAGCACGGCAAACAGTGTCAATCCTGATGGCAGCAGCGTGATTTCTCTTGCCGGTGCGGCGAAGAAGCTCGAAACGCAAAAGCTCGGGGGCACGGGCGGCACATTCCTGATGGACCTTTCCTATAAGAATAATGATGTCAACACCTACCGCAATGGCGGCGGTGACTTTGTCGTGGCACATGGCGGCACGGGCAGTGCCTACAACGTTTCCCTGACAAATAACAGCAGCGTCAATGGCATGACCGACGGCAGCAAGCTTTATTTTGCTTCGACTGCCGCGGATTCCTCGACGTTCCGCATGAATCAGTCCGTTCAGGTGGCAAACTACAACAAGATTTACAATAAGAACCTCATTGTCAAGAAAGAAACGGAAAACAGCGATTCTGACTTTAAGGGCTATGACGACTGGTTTCTGACGCCGGACAGTTCGAAGGGGAATGGCGGCAATACGATTAACCCCAATGGCATCGTGCCGGGCTCGGCTGCGAATGAGGCGTTTGCGCTCTGGCGCGATGACGACACGCTGCTCAAACGCCTCGGCGAACTCCGTTATCAGCAGCAGGACGAAGGCGTCTGGGCGCGCATGGTCAACAAACACCTCGAACGCGACGGCCATCATGCGTTCCACGGCAACTATAAGACCCTGCAGGTCGGCTACGACAAGAAAAAGACTACGGAGAGCGACGGCAATTGGTACTACGGCGGTGCCATCTCGCACCTCTGGGGCAATACGGGCTACACGGATGGCTATGGCTCCGAAAAATCCACGGACCTTTCGCTTTACGCCACGAACATCCGCCCGCACGGCCATTACCTTGACCTCATCGGCAGAGTCGGCCGCATCGACTCCGACTACAACACGAGTTACCGCGACCACGGCAAATTCGAGAACTGGGGCACAAGCATTGGCGCGGAATACGGCCGCAAAAAAATGCTTGACGGCGGCTGGAGCATTGAACCGCAGGCCCAGCTCACATATCATTACCTCTGGGGTGACGACTACACGACAGGCAACGGCGCGAAAGTCAGTCAGGACAACGCCGACAGCCTCGTCGGACGTCTCGGCTTCGTCCTCGGCAAGGACTTCAACGTCGGCACGCCAAATGTCGGCCGCGTTTACCTCAAAGCTTCCGTCCTGCACGACTTCCTCGGCAGCACAGGCAGCAGCATAACCGACGACCTCACCTACCGCGATGACGACGACCTCGGCGACACCTGGTACATCGCCGGCATCGGCACGAATATCCACTTCGGCAAAGATAACGAATTCTACTTCGACGCCGAACGAAACTTTAACGCTGATGTCAACATGAAATACCGCTTTAACGCCGGTCTTCGCTTTGGGTTTTAATAAGGTTTGAACATATTTGCTCGAGCCAGGCAATATCTTATAAAAAATTGTATAGATTATGAACAAGCAGCCGCTTTACAGACCATACTTTGTAAAACGGCTGCTTTGTTTATATGTCATCTAAAGACATGAACTAAAAATGAAACGTTTTATATTTGCGATAACCTTATCTCATGATACCGATAGAATAAAGAGATTGATTGACTTTATGTATTATAAATATTTTAATAATGTTTTGTACGAGTACACATGTGCACATATTATGGATAAAATAGTAAAAATAAAATGATATATTAATTGGCAATACATTAAGCCATCGTCATTGTTGTAATTTGACTCTCATCCAACGGCATGCCATATGCTTGATTTGTCTACAAGTCGTTTTTTAAGGGGGATGCCAGATGAACAAAGTTTATAAAGTCATCTACAGCAAGGCACGCCAATGCTATATCGTCGTGTCCGAACTGGCAAGAAATCATCATAAATCCGTCTCGAGCAACGGAGCTGTTGTCGGTAGCAACAAACTTAGTCGACTTCTCGTCGCTGCTCTTGCAGCTGGAACATTGACGTGGGGAATTTTGCCAAGTGACACATTTGCTGCAGATCCGGCCATCGTGACGGATGCAAAAGGGAATATCCTGAGTACGGATGCTAAAACAAAAGATGAAATTGCCGAAGATTCTGATAGTTTCCCACAAGGGAGTGGACAGAGCATTGCCATTGGCAAGGATGCCTATGCTTTCATGCAGGGTGGTAGTAAAGCACAAATGATGCTCTTCGGGGAAAAGAAAGCGACCGGCTCCATTGCCATTGGTGAAGGCGCCCAGGCCTTGTCTCAGGCCATTGCTATTGGCAACAGAGTTTATACAGGAGACTTGGGAGATGTAACCCTTTCAAAGTATAACAATGCTCTGAGTGGCGCCGGTGTTGGGTCTGTCCTTTTGGGCAGCAACAGCTATACCGGTGGTACCCTGAGTACCCTCATGGGTGACTATTCCATTATGTCGACGTCTTATCCCAACGGCAACAGCGCTGCTTATACGCAAAATGCAGGCGCTGTATCTATCGGCGCGCTGAACAGCATCGAATCCGCTACCTCTACAAATCCCACTTCCGGTATTGCTGACAGCATCGTCGGTCTGGCCAACCGGACCCAGAACGCCAATGGGGCGTTGGTTTATGGTGCCGGCAACGAAATTACCAATTCTATTGCAACGGCTGCTGCACCTAGCTTTGCTTCTTCTGCTAAAAAAGCCGCAAACGATTTAAGAGAATCTGTCAAAAACAATCCTGGCGGGGCTGCGCTGGCCATTGGCGGCGGCAATAAAATCGACAGGTCCATCCGGACACAGGTCATGGGCGTCAACAATGAAGTGACCGGCAGCTTGTATCACGAAGATGCGCAATACATCGATATTTTTGGGCATAAATTTGAAACCAGCCCCGAAGTCAATGAATATAGCAGCCAGTACAACATGGTAGATGGCTACAATAACAAAGTTTCCAATACCAACAATGCTTATGTTATTGGTACGAACAATACAATTTTAGGCAAGACTTTCTCGGCAGATACGAAAGATGGTACTTTGAGCAAAGCTGACCGCACCAAAGCCAAGGAAAGTGACAACCTGGTCATCATCGGTGACAATCACACCATGGGTAAGGATGTGAAGAACAACATTGTCATCGGTACTTCTGATAAAGCCCTCACCACTAGTGTTTCCAACGCTGTCCTGTTGGGGCACAATGCCGATGTCCAGAACGATGGTGGCGTGGCTGTGGGTGACAGTTCTGTTGCCTCTACTGACAAGGGTGCCGTGGGCTACGACTTGAAGGGCGAAGACCACAGCAGTGATACCACCGGTACCTGGAAATCCACGGCTGCCGCTGTTTCCGTAGGTGATACGACCAAAAATCTAACTCGCCAGATTACAGGCGTAGCGGCGGGCTCGAGTGATACCGATGCGGTCAATGTTGCTCAGTTGAAAAAAGCTATTTCAAGTGCTGCTGGAACGGTAAAGGATACCCGCAATACGGTAAAAGCTGGCGAAAATGTCACCTTAGATACCAAAGGAAATGATGATAGCGGTTATGAATACACGGTCAATGTCAAAGCAGACGGCAAGGTGGCATCTGGCGATACGAAGCTAATCAGCGGTGATACGGTGTACAATGAGACTCGCGTTCAGCAGGATGGCACGTATGTGAAGAAGGATAAGACCGCAGGCGAGAACCTGACGGCTCTCGATAATCAGGTCGCAAACAACACGCAGAACATCACGAATGTCAATGGCCGCGTCAATGACCTCGACAGCAAAGTCAACAAGGTCGGTGCTGGTGCGGCAGCTCTTGCGGCCCTGCATCCTCTTGACTTTGACCCGGATGACAAGTGGGATTTTGCGGTCGGCTACGGTAATTACCGCGATGCGAACAGCGTGGCGGTCGGCGCGTTCTACCGTCCGGATGAGGACACGATGTTCAGCCTCGGCACGAACTTTGGCAATGGCGAGAATATGATTAACGCCGGCATCAGCTTCAAGTTTGGCCAGAAGGGCAAGACCTCGAACAATCGTCTCGTGATTAACAAGGAAGTCACGGAACTGCGCGCGACGGTTTCCCGTCAGGACGAACAGCTCAAGAAGCAGGACAGCGAAATCAAAGAGCTCAAGGCCATGGTCAGCAAGCTTCTCGCCGATAAAGAAAATAAGGCAGAAGCTGCAAAATAAAATATTTTTGCGTAAGGCAAAGACGCGCAAAGGTCACATGGGAATTCCGTGTGGCCTTTTTTGTCATTTTTGACTGTCATGAAGGAAATGGATAGGGCTGAGGCGAAGTATGCTGAGTATGGGAAAAACCGATTGGTCTATCGGATTAGACGGCTTTTCTTTAAGCCAGAATCGTTTATGATGGAATTATTATGAGTCATCAGGAGAGTGAAAGAAATGGAGAGAAAAGCGGTTCTTTTGGATTTGAAGGACAATGTCGCGACCTGTACGGGCGAGGTCCGGACGGGGGACACGGTGGTGGCCGTGGGCGATGAGAAGGCTGAGGTTGTGGCGGCCGAGGATATTCCGATTTGGCATAAGATTGCGCTGCGGCCGATTGCGAAGGGCGAGGCTGTCATCAAGTACGGCGAGATGATTGGCGAGGCCGATCGAGATATCGCAAAAGGCGGCTGGGTGTCGCATGAAAATATCCACAGTGTGCCGCGCGATTATGCGAGTGAGTATATCTTGAAAGGGGATGCCTGAGATGGAATTTTATGGTTACCGCAGAAAAGAAGGCCGTCCGGGCATCCGCAATCATGTGCTGATTCTGCCGACCTGTGCCTGCGGCAGTGAGAGCTGCCGCATTGTCGCTTCGCAGGTGCGCGGGGCAGTCAACATCGTCTTTAACACGGGCTGCAGCGATGTCGCGGCGAATACGGCCATGAGCCAGAAGGTCCTGACGGGCTTTGCGCTCAATCCGAATGTCTACGGCGTCGTCATCATCGGCCTTGGCTGCGAGACAGTGCCGCATGCAAAGCTGCGCGAAAAAATCCAGGCCCTGACGTCAAAGCCAGTCGTATCTTTCGGCATTCAGGAAGAGGGCGGCACGCTCAAGACGATTGAAAAGGCCGTGCGGGCGGCAAGGGAGATGGCTGCGGAAGCCGGCATGCAGCAAAAGGAG
Source organism: Mitsuokella apri (assembly GCF_051886055.1). Lineage (NCBI taxonomy): Bacteria > Bacillati > Bacillota > Negativicutes > Selenomonadales > Selenomonadaceae > Mitsuokella > Mitsuokella apri. The sequence continues at coordinate 13,473 of NZ_JBJEXT010000040.1, forward strand.
CGCTTTGACATTTCAGAACTCCTAATGGGCATTGAGTGCGGCGGCAGCGATGCGACTTCGGGCATTGCCTCGAATCCGGCCGTGGGCAATCTCAGCGACCGACTCGTCGACCTTGGGGCTTCGACCATCATGAGCGAATCGATTGAATGGATTGGCGGGGAGCACGTGCTCGCGCGCCGCGCAGCCACGCCGGAGATTCACGACCAGATTATCCGCGTCTGCGAGGCTTACGAAAAGCATCTTCTCGCGGCCGGTCAGGACTGCCGTGCGGGCCAGCCGACGCCAGGAAATAAGGCCGGGGGCCTGTCGACCATTGACGAGAAAAGCCTTGGCTGCATCCGCAAGGGCGGTACACGTCCGATTGTTGAAGTATTGGAACAGGCGGAGCGTCCGACGAAACAGGGAGCCATTGTCATGGACACGGCCGGCTACGATATTTCTTCGGTGACGTCGATGGTGGCGGCGGGCTGTCAGGTTGTCATTTTCACGACGGGACGCGGCACGCCGACGGGCAATGCCATTGTGCCGGTTTTCAAGGTCACGGCCAACGCCCATACGTACAGCTGGATGGAAGACAATATGGACGCGGACCTTTCGCCAATCCTGAGCGGCGAAAAGACGATTGCTGAATCCGGCGCGATGCTGCTCGAGAACATCCACGACGTGGCCAATGGCCGCCTGACGAAGGCCGAGACCTACGGCTTCTCGGATATTGCCGTCGACCATGTCTGCCGTTTCGTTTAATATCGAAGCTATAAAAAGCCAGCCGCGCTGCTGTTTTCCTTTTCGGAGCAGCGGCGCGGCTGGCTTTTTCTTTTCTTTATTTGTTTATGTGCTGTTTAACTGCTTCCTATATATTAAGGAAGGAAATCAGCAGATGGAGTGGACGGCTTCGCGGAGTTTCTCTGCGGATTCTTTGTCCGGCGTGTTCAGAAGGCGCTGTTTGTCGAGAACGATTTCGCAGCCGGCGGCTTTGAGTTCGTCTTCGACAAGGCCGATGCTCTGGCCGCCCCAGCCGTAGGAGCCGAAGGCGAAGGCTTTGTGGCCTTTGGCCGTGAGGCCCTTGAGATAGCAGAGGAAGGAGGCAATGGTCGGCAGCATCTGGTTGTTGATGGTCGGCGAGCCGACGGCGAGGTATTCGCTCGTGAGGATATCCGTCATGATGTCGGACAGGGCGTTGGCCTTGATGTCATAGAATGTCGCCGGCACGCTTTTTTCCTCGAAGGCCTCGGTAATCGTGCGGGCCATCTTTTCCGTGGAATGCCACATCGTATCGAAGACGACGACGGCGCGCTTTTCGAGGACACCTGTCGACCATTTCTCGTAGAGGTCGTGGATTTCCTTGATATGGGAACGCCAGATGATGCCGTGGCCCGTCGCGATCATCTCGATGTCGAGGTTCTTGAGGTCCTTGAGGGCTTTCTGTGCCTGACGGCCATAGAGCATGAGGATGTTGGCGTAGTATTTCTTGGCCTCGTAGAAGAGCGTGCCGAGGTCGTTCTCATCGTCGAAGCGCTGGCTCGAAGCGAGATGCTGGCCAAAGGCGTCGTTCGAGAAGAGGATTTTTTCCTCAGGGCAGTAGGTGACCATGCTGTCCGGCCAATGCAGCATCGGCGTCGGCACGAACTGCAGCGTGCGTTTGCCGAGCGAAAGCGTGTCGCCGGCCTTGACGCCTTCGTACGGCAGCTCACCGTAGCGCGACTTCAGGCCTTTGAGGCCGTTCGGGATACTCGTGATGACTTTGGCATTCGGGCAGTGGGCCATCATGAAGGGCAGCGAACCCGAATGATCCGGCTCGACGTGGTTCGAGATGATGTAGTCGATTTTTGCCGGGTCGATGACGGACGAAACGCGCTCAAGGAGTTCTTCTTTAAACGGTTCCTTGACCGTATCAATCAAAGTGACTTTTTCATCGAGAATCAGATAAGCATTGTAGCTTGAGCCGCGGCTCGTCTCGTAGCCGTGGAAGCTGCGCATGGACCAGTCAATGGCGCCGACCCAGTAAATATCATCACGGATTTTAACTGCTTGCATGTTGATACCTCTTTCTTATGTTTATGACAAGTTCGCGACAGGCGAAAAGTTTGGCATAAATTTTCACATTATGCCTTTATTTTATATCGACTTCGCGCTCTTGTAAATATCGATTGTCACAATCCGGAAAATGATGTATCCTAAAATAAATTCATCTTTATTCGAATCGTTTTATATTTTCATCTGTAATGTGTAATAATTTGTAATGTGTAATAAAGGAAGGGAATAAGAATATGCGTCATCGATTTGCGCAGCTGGATAAAAGGCAGGTGCTTGCGGCAGGAGCTGTCTGCCTCGTACTTCTCGCTCTCGCGCTGCACACGTATTTTGGCAATGGCAGCCAGCAGAAAAAGAATGTCTCGCACGGCAAGCCGGTCGTGAAGGTCGTCACGGTCAATCGGGCCGATATGATGCGCCACATCGACCTTTCGGGGCAGACGGTCGCCGATGCCAATATCCCACTTGCGCCGAAGTACACGGGCCGCGTCACGGCCGTCAATGTCAAGCTCGGCGACGAGGTCAAAAAGGGCGAGGTCCTCGTGGTGCAGGACACGGGCGACCTTGACATCTCGATTGCCCAGAATGCGGCGGCTGCGGGCGCGGCACAGGCCGACGCGCGCGAGGCCACGGCGTCATATGATGCCAATTACCTCAAGGCGCGCAACGACCTTGAACTCGAGCAGAGCAAATACGAGCGCAATCAGTATCTTTTCTCGATTGGCGCGATTTCGCAGGACACACTCGACAAGGTCAAGCAGGAATACCTCGCGTCGAAGGCCGCGTTTGACATCCTCGCGGACCAGGTGCAGGGCGGCAGTGCCGCGAGCGTCGAATCGAAGCAGTATACGGCCGAAAAGTCAGAGCGCGCGACCGATGCTCTGCGCCATCAGCGAGAGGATATGTATTTAAGGGCCCCGCGTGACGGCATCATCGGCTACCGCAATGTCGAAGTCGGTGCGATTGTCTCGGCCGGCACGAAGGTCCTGTCGCTCGTCGACAACAGTCATATGAATGTCGACTGCACGCTTTCGGAAAACGACGCGGCCATCCTGAAGACGGGGCTGGCCGTCAAAGTCACGATTGACGCCATGGGCACGGACTACGACGGCGAAATCGTCTACGTGAGTCCGGCCATGGACGAATCGAGCAAGACGTATCAGGTGCGCATCGAGCTCGCGGACTCTGCCGACGACATCAAGGCCGGTCTCTTTGCCCATACGGCCATCGACATCCTGCAGCGCCGCGCGACCCTCTGCGTGCCAAAAGAAGCCGTGCTCTCGCGCAATGGCAAACAAACTGTCTTTGTCGTACGCCCTGACGGCACGGTCGAGGAGCGCGAAGTCAAAATCGGCCTGATGAACGATGCCGAGGAAGAGATTCTCGATGGCATTGAAGACGGCGATACGGTCGTCGTGACAAATCAGGACAAGCTGCAGGACGGCAAGTCCGTGGAGACGGAGCCGTATGAGGATGCGGACAAGTCGGATAAGTCAGATGGAGAAGAATCATGAATATCACGCGTTTATCCATCAAACGGCCCGTCGGCATCTCGATGATCGTGGCTTTTTTCGTTGTGCTCGGCCTTTACAGCTACTACCGCATCGGCGTGGAGCTGCTGCCGGCCCTCAATACGCCGTATGTCACGGTTACGGTCAAATATCCGGGGGCCAGTGCGGAGTCTGTCGAGCAGGAAGTCGTCAAGCCCGTCGAGGATGCTTTGGCGTCTGTTTCGGGCGTCAAGAAAATCACCTCGACCGCGAGCTACGAACGGGCGCGTGTGACGCTGGAACTCAATTTCGACACGAATGCCGACACGGCGGCCATCGACGCGAGCAAAAAAGTCGATGCCATCAAGAACAAACTGCCCGACGAGGCCGACTCACCCGTTGTCGTCAAGCGCGATTTAAACGCGACGCCGATTGTTGAGCTCGCGGTGCTGTCGAATCACAGTCTGGCCGACACGTATGCCGAGACCGACAATGTCTTTTCGGAAGTCCTGCAGCAGGCTGAAGGTGTCTCTGAAGTCGAGCTTCACGGCGGCCGCGATAAGGAAGTCGCCATCGATGTCGACCGCGACAAGATGGCCGCGTATAAATTGACCCTCGCGAAGATTTCCTCGGCCATCAAGAACGAAAATCAGCTCGTGCCGTCGGGCTCCGTCTTTACGGAGACGACAAAGTCCGACGTCCGCGTTGTCGCACAGTTCAAGAAGGCCTCGGATATCGAGAAAATCCAGGTCCAGAACACGGAAGGCAAGATGATTCCGCTGACTGCTGTCGCGACGGTCAAAGAAGGCGATGCCCGCGCGGAGCGCTACGGCCGCCTCAACGGCGAAGACGCCATCAATGTCCTGATTTATAAGAACAGCGATGCCAACGTCGTCGAGACCGCGGGCAATATCATGAAGAGCGTGGAAAAACTGCGCAAGACGTACCCCGACTATCAGTTTGTCGTCGTCTCGAACGATGCCGACTACGTGCAGAATTCCCTGCACAGCACGATGAATACGCTGATTGAGGGTCTGATTACGACGGGCCTTGTGCTGTTTTTCTTCCTGCGCGGCTGGCGTTCGACCGCGGCCGTCATGATTGCCATCCCGACTTCTTTGATTTCGACCTTTTTCGTCATGTACCTCTTCGGCTTCACCTTCAACATGATGTCGCTGATGGGCATGACGCTCTGTGTCGGCATCCTCGTCGATGACTCGATTGTCGTGCTCGAAAATATCGTGCGCCATCTGAAAATGGGCGAAAAGCCCGACGCGGCGGCGGAGAAGGGGCGTACGGAAATCGGCATGGCCGCGATTGCCATCACGCTCTGCGACGCCGCGGTTTTCATGCCGATTGCGTTCATGCAGGGCATGACGGGACAGTATTTCCGGCAGTTTGGCCTGACCATTGTCTTTGCGGGACTCTTCTCGCTGTTCGTCTCGTTCACCCTGACGCCGATGCTGGCTTCGCGCTTTTTCCGCAAAGGCTGGCATCCGGGCACGAGCCGTGTCTGGCAGTTTATGGACAATCTCGACAAAAAAGCACAGGATGCTTATGTCGCCGTTCTCGGCTGGAGCCTGCATCATCAGAAAAAACTGCTGCTCTCGATTCTCGCGGTGTTCGCGGCCGTCATTTCCCTCGTGCCGCTCGGCGCCGTCGGCATGGAGTACATGCCCCAGACCGATGAATCGAGCTTTACCGTGAACATTCAGGCTCCGGTCGGCGCGTCGCCTGAAGAGACGAACCGCGTGGCCAAAAAGATTGAAGGAAAACTCGCCGAACTGCCGGAAGTCAAATACTACATGACACAGGCGGGCGGCAGTACGGCCTACGAAGGCCGCATCAAGGTCAAACTCGTCGACCGCAAGGACCGCAGCCGCAGTGTCTGGCAGGTCGCCAACGACGTGCGCGAATTCGCCGCCGATATCAAGACCGCCGATGTGCGCGTCGCCGAGACGCAGACCAATGTCGCCGGTATCGCGGGCGGCGGCGGTGCGAGAAACGGCGGCGGTGCCCTGCAGATTGAACTGCGCAGCAGTAATCCGGACGACCTAGATGCCGCGGCCGAAAAGGCCATCAAGGTTTTGCAAAGCGACGTCAAGGGCATCACAGATGTCAACTCGTCCTATGTCGAAGGCATGCCGGAGCTGCGTCTGACCGTCAACCGCGAAAAATTAAAGGCCTACGGCACGTCCCTGCAGGACGTCGATACGGCCTTTTCCTCGGCCATCTCGGGCCTTTCGGCCGGCGAGCTCAAAAATGATGCAATGAATGGCGGTCAGGACACGGACATCAAAGTCCGCTTTAAGGACGCCGCGAGCTACAAAGCCTCCGACGTCGCGCGCGTGCCGCTCTCGGCCTCGGGCAAACTCATCTACCTCGGCGATGTTGCCGACATCAAGAACGGCAGGGGTCCCGTGAGCATCCGCCGCGTCGATAAACAGCGCTCCGTCGCCATCGGCGCAAACCTCAGCGGCCGCCCAATCGGCGACGTTACGAAGGATGTCAAAAAGGCCCTCAAAAAGGCCAATCTCGGCGACGACGTGACCTACCAGTTCAAGGGACAGGCCACAAAGATGAACGACACCTTCTCGGAGCTGCTTTCCGCGCTGTTTTTAGCCCTCGTCCTCATCTACATGCTGCTCGCCGTGCTCTACGAATCCGTCATCACGCCGTTCATCCGCATGTTCTCGCTGCCCCTCGGCCTCATTGGCTCGATTCTCCTGCTCTTCCTCACGCACAACACCTTGAATCTCTTCTCGATGATCGGTATCCTCGTCATGGACGGCATCGTCGCCAAAAACGGCACCCTGCTGATTGACTACACCCTGACCCTCATGGACAGGGGCAAGACTGCCCTCGAAGCCGTCATCGAAGCCGGCCGCGTCCGACTCAAGCCAATCTTCATGACGACGATTACCATGATGGTCGGCATGACCCCAATGGCCCTCTCCCTGACCCCGGGCTCCGAGTCCCGCGTCTCCATGGCCTGGGTCATCATCGGCGGCCTCCTGACCTCCACGGTATTCACACTTATCGTTATCCCGATTATTTTTCTTTTCTTTGCAAGACACACGAAGTCTAAACGTCTTTAAAAGAAAGATAGAGGTCACCCACGCGGAGAGCAAAGCGATTCCGCGCTCTTCTGTGCGAAGAAACCATGCGAAAAAGAGAAGGGGAGTACTACCTAGGCCGGAGGGCCCTATTTCGCCTGCAGGAGCGCAGTGATTGCCCGTAGGGATGGGGGCCAGACCGAGCCTGACGAGACACTGCGATGTAAGAACGCCGCAGCAGGCGGCGAAACACCTAAATATGCTAGCCAATCATGGCCTGCATTTAACGGAGCGACGAAGCCGAAATAGGGCCCTCCGGCCCTTCATCGATGTAAACTAGAATTTTTTTCGAAAAAAGCTTGCATCCCCCGCGTACTTCCTGTATAATAATTTCTGTTGTCGGGATGTGGCACAGTTTGGTAGCGCGCTTCGTTCGGGACGAAGAGGCCGCAGGTTCGAATCCTGTCATCCCGACCATTTATATAGGAAGTAAAAAGATCCGTCCGCTGTGACGGGTCTTTTTTGTATCTTTATATACCTTGCTGTAAACTCCTTTTAATGCTAAAATGTATATTTGTAAACCTCGGAAAGAAGGAGTGGATTCATTTGAACATTTTTCGTACCAAAAGCATTGCGGAATATCAGGAAGATGCCTCGAAATCGCATTTGAAACGTGCGATGGGCTCTCTTGATGTCACGCTTTTGGGCATCGGCGTCATCGTCGGCACGGGCATCTTCGTCCTGACGGGCGTGGCCGCGGCCAAATACGCGGGGCCGGCCCTCATGCTGTCATTCCTCATCGCGAGTATCGCCTGCGGCTTCGTCAGCATGGCGTACTCGGAGCTCGCCTCGATGGTGCCGGTCGCCGGCAGTGCCTATGCCTACGCCTATACCTCAGTCGGCGAATTTTTCGCGTGGCTCGTCGGCTGGAACCTCGTGCTCGAGTATTCCGTCGGTGCCAGTGCCGTCGCGGGCGGCTGGTCGGCCTATGTCGTCGGCCTTTTAAAGACCGCGGGCATCGAGCTGCCGGCGGCCTGGACTTCGGTGCCGGCTGACGGCGGCATCGTCAATCTGCCGGCCGTGCTCATCACGCTTTTCCTGACGTTCCTCTTGGTGCGCGGCGTGCGCGAAAGCGTCCGCGTCAACAAGATTCTCGTCGGCGTCAAGCTCGCGGCCATTTTCCTCTTCCTGTTCCTCGCGGCACCGTCTGTTGACCCGGCCAATTGGGAACCGTTCATGCCATTTGGTTTCCAGGGCGTTTCGGCCGGTGCTGCTGTCATCGTCTTTGCTTATCTCGGCGTTGACTCCATTGCGACGGCAGCGGAGGAGACGAAGAATCCGGCTCACGACATGCCGACTGGCATTATCGCATCTCTTGTCATCTGCACGGTTCTTTACATCGCCGTGACGGCCGTCATGACGGGCAATGTTCCGTACACGGAACTCGACAACGCGGAGCCTGTGGCCTTCGTCCTGCGTCAGCTTGGCTACCGCTTCGGCTCGGCCCTCGTCGGCACGGGCGCCATCGCGGGCCTCACGACGGTCCTGCTCGTCATGATGTACGCGCAGACGCGTGCTTTTTACGCGATGAGCCGCGACGGACTCATTCCAAAGTCCATCTGCAAGGTCCATTCGCGCTACGCAACGCCGCACCGCATCACGCTGATTGTCGGCATCGCCGTAGCGCTCATCAGCGGCTTTACGCCGATTAACGTCATCGCCGAGATGTGCAGTGTCGGCACGCTGTTTGCCTTCATCGTCTCGTCGGTCGGCGTCATGGTCATGCGCAAAAAATATCCGGACCTCGCGCGTCCGTTCCGCTGCCCGGCCATTTACGTCGTCGGCACGATGGCCATCCTGAGCTGCGCGTACATCATGTACAACCTCTCGTCGATGACCTGGGAGCGTTTCTGGGTATGGAGTGCTGTAGGCGTCCTGATTTATTTCCTCTACGGCGCGCGCCACAGCCGCGAGAACACGCAGCGGAATGGGGCAGAGTAACAGCGGGAATGTATTCTTGCTGTACAATTGACCTTATGCAGACCGATGTGAGGAATATTTCTTTACATTTTTTTACATAGCACATATAATAAAGCTTGATGGCATGTCCCTAATGCCACCAGGCTTTTCTATTATTCGTTATTTATGATAGAAAATTACCTATCTATAAATTAAAATCCAACATCAGAGGGGAGTATAACAAAACATGAGCAAAAAGATGAAAACCATGGACGGCAACACAGCTGCCGCCTACATCTCCTATGCTTTCACCGACGTTGCCGCGATCTACCCGATCACGCCGTCTTCGCCGATGGCCGAGCATGTAGATGAAATGGCTGCCAAGGGCGCCAAAAATCTTTTCGGCCAGAAAGTCAAGGTCATCGAGCTGCAGTCGGAGGCCGGCGCCGCAGGTGCTGTTCACGGCTCGCTGCAGGCCGGTGCACTGACGACGACGTACACCGCTTCTCAGGGCTTCCTGCTGATGATCCCGAATCTTTATAAGGTAGCCGGCGAACTGCTGCCGGGCGTTTTCCACGTTTCGGCCCGCGCACTCGCTGCCAATTCCCTGAATATTTTCGGCGACCATCAGGACGTCATGGCTGCCCGCCAGACTGGCTGCGCCATGCTCGCTGAGGCCAGCGTTCAGGAGGTCATGGACCTCTCGGCTGTCGCTCATCTCGTAGCCATCAAGGGCCGCGTGCCTTTCATCAACTTCTTTGATGGTTTCCGCACGTCGCACGAGATTCAGAAAATCGAAGTCGTCGACTACGATGACCTCGCTAAACTGCTCGACTGGGATGCCGTCAAGGCTTTCCGCCGCCGTTCCCTGAACCCGGATCATCCGGTCCTGCGCGGCTCGGCCACGAACCCGGATATCTACTTCCAGTCGCGTGAAGCTGCCAACAGCTACTACGACGCTCTGCCGGCCCTCGTCGAAGAGGCTATGGCTGACCTTGCCAAAGTCACGGGCCGCGAGCATCATCTCTTTGATTACTATGGTGCCAAAGATGCAGACCGCGTCATCATCGCCATGGGCTCCGTCTGCCAGACGGTACAGGAAACGGTCGATTATCTCAACAGCAAAGGCGAGAAAGTCGGTCTCCTGAACGTCCATCTCTATCGTCCGTTCTCCATCGAGCACTTCTTCAAGTTCCTGCCGAAGACGATTCAGAAAGTCGCCGTCCTCGACCACACGAAGGAACCGGGCTCCCTCGGCGAGCCGCTTTACCTCGATGTCAAGGCTGCGTTCTATCATTCCGATATGCATCCGACAATTATCGGCGGCCGCTTCGGCCTCGGCGGCAAGGACACGACGCCGGACCAGATTTTCGCGGTATTCGAAGAGCTCAAAAAGGACGCTCCGAAAGACGGCTTCACGATCGGCATCGACGACGATGTCACGCATACGAGCCTGACGCCGGCCCTTTCCGATGTCGACCTGACGCCGGAAGGCACGACGGCCTGCAAGTTCTGGGGCCTCGGCTCCGATGGTACGGTCGGTGCCAACAAGAGCGCCATCAAGATCATCGGTGATAAGACGGATATGTATGCACAGGCATACTTCGCTTATGACTCGAAAAAGTCGGGCGGCATCACGATGTCGCATCTGCGCTTCGGCAAATCCCCGATTACGAGCCCGTACCTCATCAACAAAGCCGACTTCATTTCCTGCTCGCAGCAGTCTTATGTTTATAAATATGACCTGCTCGCAGGCCTCAAGCAGGGCGGCAAGTTCCTGCTGAACACGGTCTGGAGCGATGAAGAGCTCACGAAGCACCTGCCGGCAGCCATGAAACGCTACATCGCGAAGAACAACATCGAGTTCTACACGGTCAACGCTGTGGCCATCGCCAAGGGCCTCGGCCTCGGCGGCCGCTTCAACATGGTCATGCAGTCCGCGTTCTTCAAGATCACGAATATCATTCCGATCGACAAGGCTGTGGAATACCTCAAGGAAGCCATTGTCACGTCGTATGGCAGAAAAGGCCAGAAGATTGTCGACATGAACAACGGCGCTGTCGACCAGGGTATCGAAGCCCTGCACCGCGTCAATGTACCGGCAGAGTGGGCTGACGCTCAGGATGAGCCGGAAGCAAAACGCGACCTGCCGGAGTTCATCACGGAAGTTCAGGAAGTCATGAACCGTCAGGAAGGCGACAAACTGCCGGTCTCGAAATTCGCCGGCGACCGCGCCGACGGCACGTATCCGCTCGGCGGCGCTGCTTACGAGAAGCGCGGCACGGCCATCAATGTGCCGGTCTGGAACACGGAGAAATGCATTGGCTGCAACAAGTGCTCCTATGTCTGCCCGCACGCTTCGATCCGTCCGGTCCTCACAACCGACGAAGAGCGCGACGCAGCTCCTGAGGGCTTCCCGTCCAAGGATGTCCGCACGGTCAAGAACTACCACTTCACGGTAGCCGTCTCCACGATGGACTGCCTCGGCTGCGGCAACTGCGCTCAGGTCTGCCCGGTCAAGGCCCTCGACATGACGCCGCTTGACGATGAGCTCAAGGCAAAACAGGCTTACTTCGACTACGGTGTCGACACGACGAAAGTCGCACCGAAGAAGAACCCGATGAAGAAGGAAACGGTCATTGGCTCGCAGTTTGAGCAGCCGCTGCTCGAGTTCTCGGGTGCCTGCGCCGGCTGCGGCGAGACGCCGTATGCCAAACTCATCACGCAGCTCTTCGGCGACCGCATGATGATCGCCAACGCCACGGGCTGCACGTCCATCTGGGGCGGTAGTGCTCCGGCTATGCCGTACACGACGAACGCCAAGGGCCACGGCCCGGCTTGGGACAACTCGCTGTTCGAGGATAATGCAGAGTTCGGTCTCGGCATGTTCCTCGGCACGGAGTCCGTACGCAACGGCCTCGCTGACGACGCGAAGAAGGCCCTCGAAGCCGGCCTCGGCAGTGCCGACCTGCAGGCTGCCCTGAATGAATGGGTTGAGAACCTCAACAACGGCAACGGCACGCGCGACCGCGCTGACCGACTCGAAGCTCTGCTCGCCGTAGAAAAGGGCGATGACGAGCTCCTGAACAAGCTCTACGAGAACCGCGACTACTTCGTCAAACGTTCGCAGTGGATCTTCGGCGGCGACGGCTGGGCTTACGATATCGGCTACGGCGGCGTCGACCATGTCCTCGCTTCGGGCGCCGATGTCAATGTCTTCGTCTTCGATACGGAGGTTTACTCCAACACGGGCGGCCAGGCCTCCAAGGCTACGCCGGCCGCAGCCATTGCACAGTTCGCTGCCACGGGCAAGAAGACGCGCAAAAAGGACCTCGGCATGATGGCCAGAACCTATGGCTATGTCTATGTTGCTCAGGTCGCTATGGGCGCTGACCAGAATCAGCTGCTCAAGGCCATCACGGAAGCAGAGGCATATCCGGGCCCGTCCCTCATCATCGCGTATGCACCGTGCATCAACCACGGCATCCGCAAGGGCATGGGCTGCAGCCAGCTCGAGGAAAAACTCGCTGTCGAGTGCGGCTATTGGGCAAATTACCGTTACAATCCGCAGCTCGTCGGCACGGACAAGAATCCGTTCAGCCTCGATTCGAAGGCTCCGGACTTCTCGAAGTTCCAGGAGTTCCTGATGGGCGAGAACCGCTACATCAACCTCAAGCGCTCCTTCCCGGAAGCTGCCGATGCACTCTTCGAGAAGACGCAGCATGATGCGGAAATCCGCTACAACAACTACAAAACGCTCGCAGGCAAATAATACTTGCCACGGCGCGTAAAGGCATAAAAAGAGACCTGTCTCACAGCGAGGCAGGTCTTTTTGCGTACAAGTTAAGTTTTTTAGTTTTTAAAAGGAAGTTCGTGGAAGAAAGACGGAGAGGACTGTCCAACGTTCCGCGTGGCCGGCTGCTAAACTTATTTTTTGCCCTTCAATTAATCCTTACGAAGGAGCTAAACGCGCTCCGCTTGAACGACGCTCCTTCGCAAGGGTTCTGGTCGGCAAAAAATAAGTTCTTCACGCAGGCGGCCAAAGCTCCACTTATGGCCAGCCCTCTCCTTACTTTCTCTGCACCAAGGCCCATAACCTAAAGTGACAGACAGCAAAAGATGAAAGGTAGAAATGAACTGAGGCGGGGGGACCCTATTCCGCCTGCAGGAGCGCAATGACTGCCGGCAGGCTGGGACCCAAATTTGTTTTTCTAAATACAGTGATGTGAGAACGCCGCGGCAGGCGGCGAAAAAACGAAGCAGGAAAAATCCTGCATGGGTCCCATTTAATGGAGCGACGAAGCCGAAATAGGGTCCCCCCGCCCCTTGCTGAAAGTATCTTTGGGCCGTCCTCCCCGTCTTTTTTGTGAGAAGTATCTTTGGGCCGTCTTTTTATCCTAAGATTGTGTCGAGCGCCATCATCAGTGTGAAGCCCACGGCGAAGGCGATGACGCCGATGTTGGAGTGGTGGCCGGCGCTCATTTCGGGGATGAGTTCTTCGACGACGACGTAGAGCATGGCGCCGGCGGCGAAGGCGAGCAGGTAGGGCAGCACAGGCACGACGAAGCTTGCTGCGACAATGGTCAAAGCGCCGCCAATTGGTTCGACGATGCCGGAGAGCGTGCCGAGGATGAAGGCCCGATGATGACCTTCGCCATTGGCTGCCAGCGGCAGCGAGATAATCGCGCCTTCGGGGAAGTTCTGGATGGCGATGCCGAGAGACAGCGCGAGGGCCGCGCCAATTGAGATTTCGGAGCCGCCCGTGAGCCAGCCGGCCAAGACGACGCCGACGGCCATGCCCTCGGGGATGTTATGAAGCGTCACGGCGAGGACGAGTTTGAGATTTTTCGACAGCGGACTCTCAGGGCCTTCGGCTTCCTCCGTGCCATCGCTGTTCTGATGAAGATGCGGGATGATGTGGTCGAGCAAGAGCAGAAAGAGCGTGCCGGCCCAGAAACCAGCAACAGCTGGCAAAGATGCATAAGCCCCCAGTTCGCTGCTTTCCTCCATGGCCGGAATCAAAAGACTCCAGACAGAAGCCGCGACCATGATGCCCGCCGCGAAGCCTGTAAAGGCCTTCTGCACGCGGTGGTCGAGCTCGCCGCGCAAGAGATACACACAGGCTGCGCCGAGCGTGGTGCCGATAAACGGGATGGCAAGTCCCTGAATGATTTCAATAGGCATGAAACATTCCCCCTTATAATATGATTTCTTTTGATATGATTTCTTTCCTTCATTAATTATACAGGATGGACAGGCAAAGGGAAAGAGGGAGAAAAGGGGAAGGATTGAGGGGAAATACCCATATGTGGTATAATATTGCTATGTGTTTCAAGCGGAGAGTGTGAGTCATGCCAAATCATAAAGAGAAGAAAACGAGGAATATTTTCACCGAGAAAACGGGCCTTGAGCAGGAAATCGTGCTCTTAAAGCAGAATCTTGATGAACAGGCGGCAAAATTAAAGGAATGCCGCAAGGAAATCGAGGACGCCATTGTCGCGCGCATCCGTTATCAGGAAGAAATCAAGGAACTGCGCGAGGAAAACAGGAACCTCAAAAAGAGACTCGCAGCCTACGAGCCGGAAATCCTTGCCGAAGAAGAAAAATCAGCGGGGGATGAGTCCGCGGCAGCAGAGCAGGCTGAAGAGACGGCAGAAGACGCCGACGGCCTGAGCCCTGCCGAGCGCGAGTTTTTTGAGACCTTCCGCATTTATGTGGTCGGCGGCACGGACAAGTGGCAGAAGAAAGCAGCCGAGGTTTTCCCAATGCTGCATTTTCTCGGCAATGAGAAGAATTTCGACCCGATGGCCCTGGCACAGGCGGACTACGTCGTCATCAACACGAACGCCGTCTCGCATGCCTGTACGGAGAAGGCCAAAAACGCCGCGCCAAAGTCGGCCGCCATCATCATGACGTCAAACAACAACCTGAACTTGCTGCGGCAGAAGCTGCTGGCCACGATGAGCTGAAAAATACCCATATACCCATATATAGGAGGATTTTTTATGGAAGAAAACACGATCATCCATGGTTTTAAATTACTCAAAAAAGACGAAGTCGCCGAGGTCGCTTCGACGGCTTATACCTTTGAACATGTGAAGAGCGGCGCGCGCCTGTTCTTCCTCAAGAATGACGATGACAACAAGGTCTTTTCAATTTCGTTCCGCACGCCGCCCGTCGATGATACGGGCGTGGCGCATATTGTCGAGCATTCGACGCTCTGCGGTTCGCGCAAATACCCGCTGAAGGAGCCGTTTGTCGAGCTCGTCAAGGGTTCCTTAAATACCTTCCTCAATGCCATGACGTATCCCGACAAGACGATGTATCCGGTCGCGAGCCGCAACGACAAGGATTTCCAGAACCTTATGGACGTCTACCTCGATGCCGTTTTTTACCCGAATATGCGCACAAATCCGCAGGTGCTCATGCAGGAGGGCTGGCATTACGAGATTGAAAAGCCCGAGGAACCCCTGCGCTACAGCGGTGTTGTCTACAATGAAATGAAGGGCGCTTTATCTTCGCCTGACGATTTGCTCGAAAGCCGCATCATGCATTCGCTGTACCCCGACACGACGTACGGCCATGAGTCGGGCGGCGACCCTGAGGCCATTCCGGACCTCACGCAGGAAAAATTCATCGCGTTCCATCAGAAATACTACCATCCGTCGAACAGCTACATCTACCTCTACGGCGACATGGACATCGAAGAAAAGCTCGCTTACCTCGACGGGGAGTATCTTTCCCACTTCGACCGCATCCCCGTGCCGTCGAAAATCGACCGCCAGCAGGAATTCGGCAGCCTGAAGCGCGAGACTGTGCCGTATCCGGTAAGCGCCGACGAAGGCACGGAAGAAAAGACGTTCCTCACGCTGAACTGGACGACAGGGGAGTCGCTTGACCCGAAGACCATGATGGGCCTTGAAATTCTCGAGCACGCCCTGCTGCGCACGCCGGCCGCACCTCTCAGAAAAGCTCTCGTCGACGCCAAGCTCGGCAAGGATGTCGACTCGATTTTCGAAAACGACATGCTGCAGCCGTTCTTCAGCATCATCATCAACAATTCAGAGGCAGACCGGCTCGACAAATTCTACCATCTGGCCATGACGAAGCTGCAGCAGCTCGCCGAAAACGGCATCGACCGCGAGCTTCTCGAAGCTTCCATCAACCTTATGGAATTCCGCCTGCGCGAAGCCGACTTCGGCTCGGCACCGAAGGGCTTGATTTACGGCATCCGCATCATGAAGAGCTGGCTCTACGGCGGCGACCCCGAGACGTATCTGCGCTATGAGGATTTGCTGCAGCAGATGAAAGAGGGCCTCACGAGCCGTTACTTTGAATCCCTCATTGAGGAATACTTCCTCGCGAACCCGCACCGCAGCCTTCTCGCGATGGTGCCGGACACGGAGCTCGCCGCCCGCCGCGAACAGGAGCAGGCGGAGAAACTCGCCAAGAAGAAGGCCTCGCTGAGCAAAGAGGAAATCGAGAAAATCATTGCCTCGACGCGCGCCCTCAAGGAGCGCCAGCAGAGCCCCGAGACGGAAGAGGCCTTAAAGACCATCCCCGTGCTCAAACTTTCGGATATCCGCAAAAAGTCGTATCCGCTGCCGCTCGACGTGCGCGAATTCGATGGCACGAAGGTGCTGTTCAGCGATGTCAACACGAACGGCATTGCTTATCTGAACCTTTACTTCGATGTCAGCAGCGTCGCGGAGGAAGAACTGCCGTATCTCTATCTCCTCAGTGAATTCATCGGCATGGTCGACACGAAGGAGCACACGTATGCCGAGCTCGCGAACCTGCGCAATCTGCACACGGGCGGCATGACGTCGGACGTCGTCGTCTACACGAAGAAGGACGAGCCCGACTCGATGGCGCCGAAACTCCGCATCAAGGCCAAGGCCCTCGTCAAGAAGCTGCCGGAGCTCATGAGCCTTCTGCAGGAAATCATGACGGAGAGCCAGTTCACGGACGAAAAGCGCCTGCGTGAGCTCATTGAACAGGAAGAGGCTTCGATTGAACTCAATCTGCAGCGTTCGGCAAATCAGATCATCGTTTCGCGTCTCGCTGCTTATCTTTCAAAGGCCGGACGCTACGCCGATGAAGGAGGCCTGCCGTTCTATCCGTTCCTCAAAGAATTTGCCGAGGACTTTGCTGGCAGCCTCAAGAAAATGCAGAATGTCTTCAAGACCCTGCTGCCGAAGGTCTTCAACCGTCAGAACCTCATCCTCAGCGTCACGCTGCAGGAAAAGGAGTACGAAGCCTTCACAAAGGCCTTTGCGCCGCTGCAGCAGGCCTTGTCCGACGAGAAATTCCCGGCAGCTGCCTACAATTGGGACATCAAGCCTTTAAACGAGGGCCTGACTTCCTCAAGCCGCGTTCAGTATGTCGGCAAGGCCGCGAACTTCCTGCGCCTCGGCTATCATTTCACGGGCAGCATGGCCGTCCTTGAAACCCTTTTGCGCTACGACTATTTCTGGACGAAAATCCGCGTGCAGGGCGGTGCCTACGGCGCGTTTACGGGCTTCAACCGCAACGGCTTCATGTACTTCGGTTCGTACCGCGACCCGAACCTCAAGGAGACCCTCGCTGTCTTCGACGGCACGGCCGACTATGCCGCCAATTTTGAAGCGTCGGAGCGCGAGATGGACAAATTCATCATCGGCACGATGAGCGGCGTCGATACGCCGATGACCCCGATGATGAAGGGCGACGCGGCCGCGACCTGCTATCTGCGCGGCATCACCGAGGCCGACCGCCAGCAGCGCCGCGATGAAATCCTCGCGACGCGCCAGCAGGACATTCGTGCGCTCGCACCGCTCATCGACGCCTGCATGAAAGAAAATGTCCTCTGCGTTTTCGGCAATGACGAGAAGATTGCCGAGGCCAAGGATGTCTTCGGGGCCATCAAACCCGCACTTTAAGCCATTTTGAGGGCTGCGGCAGGCATAAATGCAAGACAATTGTCCATTCAGGGAAACGTTGACTTTCCTGCGTGGACATGGGATAATGAAAGGGACATCATAAATTTAGTCAATGAATCCATGACTTCAGGGGCTGTGGGCAAAGCCAGGAGCTTAGCGGCATGGATTGCACGACAGGAGGCTTTTCTGATGAAGAAGACAATTTTCAAGGGTGCAGGTGTTGCCATCATCACGCCGTTTACGGAAGATGGTGTCAACTTTGAAGAACTCAGCCGTATCATTGAGGACCAGATCAAGGGCGGCACGGACGCAATCGTCATCACGGGCACGAGCGGTGAATCGGCCACGATGACGGATGAAGAGCATAAAGCAGCCATCAAATGCGCTGTCGACACGGTCAAGGGCCGTATCCCGGTCATTGCCGGCACGGGCTCGAACGAGACGTCTTATGCCATCCAGCTTTCCCAGTACGCAGAGAAAGTCGGCGCTGACGCCGTTCTCGTAGTTACGCCGTACTACAACAAATGCACGCAGAAAGGCCTGATTGCTCATTACAAGGCCATCGCTGAGAGCATCAACATCCCAATCGTGCTTTACGATGTACCGTCGCGCACGGGCGTCGGCATCCAGATTCCGACGTATGTCGAACTCTCCAAGATTCCGAACATCGTCGCTGTCAAAGAGGCCAATGGCGACCTCTCGAAGATCCTGCGCCTGCGCGCTGCCTGCGGCGACAACCTCGACGTTTACTCGGGCAACGACGACCAGATCGTGCCGATCCTTTCGCTCGGCGGCAAGGGCGTCATTTCCGTCCTTTCGAACGTCGCTCCGCGTGAGACGCACGATATGTGCCAGCTCTATTTCGACGGCAAGGCAGAGGAAGCCGGCAAGATGCAGGTTGCGTACACGGACCTCATCGATGCCCTGTTCTGCGAAGTCAACCCGATTCCTGTCAAAGTCGCCATGCGCAAGCTCGGTTATGCCGCAGGTCCGCTGCGCATGCCGCTCTGCGAGATGGAGCCGGCTCATGAGAAACAGCTCGAGGATGCTCTGCGCAACCACGGCCTGATTAAATAAGCCGCTTCACGCTGACGCGCAGTGCGTAAATTGAAATAGAAAAGTCTATCTGCAAAGCCTTTGGAACCACAAAGAGGTGTCTTTTGTCCGTTCCGAAGGCTTTGTGTTGTTATATATTATATAGAAGAAAATACGAGGAAAAATTTATGCATGGTGTTTTTGACATAGTCGGGCCGGTCATGATCGGTCCGTCGAGCTCGCATACGGCCGGGGCCGTGCGTCTCGGCCTGATGGCGCGCAAGATTTTAGGCGAACCGGCCGTCCGCGCCGACATCAATCTGCACGGCTCTTTCGCACAGACGTACCGCGGCCACGGCACGGACAAGGCCCTGATTGCAGGCATTTTGGGCTTTACGCCCGACGATGAACGCATCCGCGAGGCCCTGACGATTGCGAAAAAACAGGGGCTTGACTATCACTTTCAGAAAGTCCAGCTTGAGCAGGCCCATCCAAACACGGCGGTCATCCACCTCATTGGGGTGACGGGCCGCACAGCACGTGTGCGCGGTTCGTCGGTCGGCGGCGGCAACATCCGCATCACGAATATCGACGGCTACGAAGTCGAGCTTACGGGCATGTACCCCGCGCTCATCACGATTCATCACGACCGGCCGGGTGTCATCACGAAAGTCACGCAGGTGCTCGCGCGCTACGAGGTTAATATCGCCTTTATGCGCGTCTCACGCCACAGCCGTGGCGAAATGGCCATGATGATTCTGGAGCTCGACGAGCCGCTGTCGGACGAGGTGCTCGACGAATGCCGCGAGGTCTACGAAGTGGAGCATGCCTTCGCGATTCCGGCCATCTGACGCTATTTTAGAAAGAGAGTTTCGAGAGTCTTATGATTCAATTCAACTTTAATACCATTGCCGAGCTCATCGAGGCTGCCGAGACGCAGCGTCTGCCCATGCACGAAATCGTGCTGGCCCGCGAGATGCACGCTGCGCAGCGCACGCGCGAGGATATCCTTTCGGAGATGCAGCACAACTGGCAGGTCATGCAGGAGTCGATTGCGCGCGGCATCAAGAATACGGAAAAATCGGTCAGCGGCATGACGGGCGGCGACGCGAAAAAGCTCTATGCCTACCGTGAAAAAGGCTATCTTGGCGAATCTGCACTGGCGGCTGCGGCATATGCCGTAGGCATCAGTGAGGTCAATGCGGTCATGGGCCGCATCGTCGCGTGCCCGACGGCAGGCTCGTGTGGCATCGTGCCGGCGGCGCTCTACGCGGCGAAAAAACAGCGCGGCTTTGGGGATGAGGATATTGTCAAGGCCCTGCTGACGGCCGCAGGCATCGGCATGGTCGTCGACCAGAACGCCTCGATTGCCGGCGCTTCGGGCGGCTGTCAGGCGGAATGCGGCACAGCCGCGGGCATGGCGGCAGGAGCACTCGTCGAGCTCGCGGGCGGCACGCCGGCGAGGATTGGCGACGCCGTGGCCCTTGCCATCAAAAATCTTCTGGGGCTCGTCTGCGACCCCGTGGCAGGACTCGTCGAGGTGCCCTGCGTCAAACGCAACGGCTTCGCGACGGTCACGGCCCTGACCGCAGCCGACATGAGCCTGGCCGGCGTCAAGAGCGTCATTCCTGTCGACGAAGTCATCACCGCCATGAACGAAATCGGCCACGCCCTGCCAAAATCCCTGCGCGAAACCAGCGAAGCAGGGCTCGCGGTGACGCCGACGGCCAAGAAAATTGAGAAACGCGTGTATCCGGATTGAAGGGTGACAGCGTGGAAGAAAGGCGGAGAGGGCTGACCAACGCTCCGCATGGCCGGCTGCTAAACTTATTTTTTGCCTTTTAATGTATCCTTGCAGGGAGCTAAACGCGCTTTGCTTGAACGACGCTCCCTTGCAAGGGTCCTGGTCGGCAAAAAATAAGTTCTTAACGCAGGCGTCCAAGCTCTACTTATGGCCAGCCCTCTCCTTACTTCCTGGCGTCTGCAGGCGAAAATCATTTCCCCACCCAAAGTTACATGGAAGAACAATTTACATCGATGGCCAGCTCTCTCCTGGCTTTTTGTGTCGAAGTTTATTTTCACGTCGAGGCCGCACGTAAAAAAACCGTCCCCGCAGGGGAAGGTGGCGCGCAGCGCCGGAAGGGGTGTCGGGAGAATTGACTTGCAGGGGTGCAGCTTAAATGATATAATAATTATAGAAAGAAAAAGGCCACCGTAAGCGGTGCCCTCTGGTTAGTCAAAAAATGACCGCACTAGTTGGAAGCATTGGCGGTCATTTTTTTGTGCTTTTATCCTTGCCAAGGGTATAACCCAAGGAAAAACAAGCAATAGCAAGTCCGAGAATATTGCAAACGATATCGTAAACAGTACTTCCGTCCATGCGACATCCCTCCTTTCAGTTGGAATCATCTGCATGTGCAGAAGTCAAACCGTGGAGGGCATACAAAATCCCTCTATTCCAGAAAAACGGATTAGAGGGCAACCGCCTACCGTTGGTGGCCATCAGCGTTACATGGTAATGCTGATAAGATATTCTATCATGGAACATGTGGAGAAGACAAGGCATAAAATTTGGCCTTGTCTTTTGCTTTATGGCTGGAGAAAATGCGTGAAAGGCGGAGAGGGCTGGCAGGGAGTGACATATCGCAGGGGCGGGGAAACAATTTTCGGCTTCGGCGCTCTGCAAAAATGAGCCCCATGGAAGAAAGTCGGCAAAGAAAATTCGCCGCCTGCCGCGGCGTTCTGACAATGAGCAGCCAAGGGCGTAATTCTTAGGGCTCATCCCTGCGGGCAGATGCTCGCGCCTGCAGGCGAAAATCATTTCCCCGCCCAAAGTTACATAAAAGGACAATGTACATCGAAGGCCAGCCCTCTCCTGACTTTTTCGCGTCGAAGTTCATCTTTTCGCCAAGAGGCCGCACGTTAAAAAGCCGTCCCCGCAGGGGAAGGCGGCGCGCAGCGCCGGAAGGGGTGTCGGAAGAATGAACTTGCGAAGTGGCAGACCAAATGATATAATAAATGTAGAAAGAAAAAAGGCCACCGTAAGCGGTGCCCTCTAGTAAGTCAAAGAATGACCGCGTAGTTTGGGAAGATGGCGGTCATTTTTTTGTGCCTTTATCCTTACCAAGGGTATAACCCAGGGAAAAACAAGCAATGGCAAGTCCGAGAATATTGCAAACGATATCGTAAACAGTACTTCCGTCCATGCGACATCCCTCCTTTCAGTTGGAATCATCTGCATGTGCAGAAGTCAAACCGTGGAGGGCATACAAAATCCCTCTATTCCAGAAAAACGGATTAGAGGGCAACCGCCTACCGTTGGTGGCCATCAGCGTTACATGGTAATGCTGATAAGATATTCTATCATGGAACATGTGGAGAAGACAAGGCATAAAATTTGGCCTTGTCTTTTGCTTTATGGCTGGAGAAAATGCGTGAAAGGCGGAGAGGGCTGGCAGGGAGTGACATATCGCAGGGGCGGGGAAACAATTTTCGGCTTCGGCGCTCTGCAAAAATGAGCCCCATGGAAGAAAGTCGGCAAAGAAAATTCGCCGCCTGCCGCGGCGTTCTGACAATGAGCAGCCAAGGGCGTAATTCTTAGGGCTCATCCCTGCGGGCAGATGCTCGCGCCTGCAGGCGAAAATCATTTCCCCGCCCAAAGTTACATGGAAGAACAATTTGCATCGATGGCCAGCCCTCTCCTGACTTTTTCGCGTCGAAGCTTATTTTCACGTTGAGGCCGCACTCTGAAAAGCCTGCCCCACAGGGGAAGGTGGCGCGCAGCGCCGGAAGGGGTGTCGGAGATAAAGTGATTACAGACGAAAATTCCTGTCCAAAGCTAAATTTGCGTTGGGCAGGGATTTTTTTATGACTTATTGCTTGCGATTCTCGGCGATAATCTTTTTTAATTCTTCAAGTGACAAGGTGTGGTGCGGATCGCGGTGAATCATGCGGTGGCAGTTGCTGCAGAGGCAGATGAGGTCGGTTTCAGGGTTGACTTCCATTTCGCCATTGACTTCGTGCAATGGTTTGACATGATGGACTTCGATGAAGTCTTTGCCTTGTTCGCCATAGAATTTCTCAAAGTCAAAGCCACAGGCCATACATTTTGTACCGTGGATTTTTATCGCGGCGAGTCGGTTCTTGGGGCTGCGTTCGTATTTTGTCGAGTAGACGTAGGTCTTGCGGCCTTCGCGGATGGATTTGCCGTCGGGCTGTTCTTCTGAGGTATCTTGAAGTTCATTCTTATCAGCGGCGATTGTTTCAGGATGAAGAAAACTGAGCTGATAATGCGCATCATCCTGACGATAGAAACGGGCGGACTGTTTTTTCGTGCTCTGCCCCAGAGGGGCGAGTTTTTTCTGTAGTTCTGTACTCCAGAAGATGCGTACGCGGCCGAGCTTATGACGTTCTCGTTCCAGATGGGCTTGGTAGTCATGGCCATGGTAAGTCAGAATGATTTCGCGGCGTGTGCTGCGTTCCATGTCTTCTGCGCCAAAGAACCAAAATAAATCATAGGGAATTGTCGCGCCTTTGTATTTCCAGAACGACAAGTCGCAGTCTTTGAGCAGGACCTGTTCGCTGACGAGTTCCCAAGAATGATAGCGGCCGCGCTCATGACGGCTGTGAATAGCCTGATCGTAGAGCTGTTTGGACTCATTCTCATCAGGGATATCCATATGCCAGCGATAATCGTCAAATGAAGGTCCGTCGATGGCAAAATTGGGCTGTGTCATTGGGGAAACGGCGAATGGTTCCAGATGATGCAGGTAATTCTTCATTGCGTCCAGTAAAATCACATCTGTTCCTCCTTCCTGATAGTCATGGTGTTACTATTTCTTTCGCTGTCAGTCTTAAAATTCCTGCTAATTAAAAAATACCATATAAATACTTATATTGCCAATTATATACAATTATCTTGAAATATAGCGTATATGAGATTATAATATAATTATAATCTCATATACGCTATTACTTTGATTAAGAATATGAGGGAGAGGTACCCATGGCTGTGACAAATGAGATGAAACGAAGGGAACGTTTTTTATCCGTAGCAGAGAAACGCACGAACCGGATTCTGGAGGATCTTCGGCTGCTGGGGAACTGCGCGAATAAGTCAAATTACAGTTATACACCGGAAGAAGTCGAGAAGATGTTTCACAGCATAGAGGAAGAAGTCGACCATGTAAAGATGTTATTCCGACTGAATGAGGGAAAGAAGGAATTTAAATGGTGATAGACGGCAGAGCACATTGGCATTTTGTCAACAATAACAATGGGCCGGAAGATGGCATCAATGATTCTGCTATTGAAACCTTTTCCGGCAATCCGTTTGAATCGCTCGTAAGAGAGAGCATCCAGAATTCGCTTGACCAGCAGTGCGACGAAAGTCAGCCGGTCTCGATGGAGTTCTCGACTTTTCAGGTTAGCCCCACCGAATTGCCGGGGGTTGAGGAAATGAAGTCAATCCTCACAAGATGCGTGGATTATTGGCAGAAGGATAAAAGTGCGGTTGACTTTTTTGGGCAGGCCAGAGATATGCTTGATCAAGATATACAGGTCATGCGCATCAGTGATTTCAATACGACAGGTCTTGTCGGCGCAGAAAACGGCAGAAAAGGTACTCCTTGGTATAACTTAATTAAAGCACGCGGTACGTCTGTAAAGGATAATTCTTCGGCGGGCAGTTTTGGCATCGGCAAGGCTGCACCGTTTGCCTGCTCGTATCTGCGCACTGCGTTTTATGCTTCTCGTGTCGATGCGATTGATTCTTATATCGGTGTATCGCATTTGGCATCGTTTGAAGATACGGATGAGCGCGGTAATTCGTATACGACAGTCGGTACGGGCTATTATTCGGATTCCGCTGTCAATAATGCCATTTTGAAGCCTTTTCATTTAGGCGACTTCCAGCGTGATGAAAATGGCCTTGATATTTATGTCATTGGTCTGGAGCAGGATAAGCATCTGGAAGCAACCATGAAACTGGCGGTTTTGAAGTACTTTCTCATTACCATTTGGGAAGGCCGTTTGCGTGTCATAATCAACGGACAGGAAATCAATAAGGACAATCTGGGCCAGTATATCAGTGCCTTGGATGTGAAGAAGGAAAAAGACATTCGGGAGTATTATGACCTTTTGAATGCGCAGAAAAATTACGATGATGATATTCTCGAGATTCCACTCAACAGCGAGGAATATGGCAAAGAATTCGGCTTTGAAGATGGAGAATGTACGCTCCTTTTGAAGCGTGGTGACAATCTGAACCGCAAAATCATGATGACGCGTAAAACGGGTATGTGCCTGTTTGAAAAGGATCGAATCAGCAGCAGTATTTCGTTCACGGGCATCCTGCGCATCACTGGAGAGAATATGAACAAGAAGTTCAAGGATATGGAAGTCCCTTCACACGATGACTGGCAGCCAAAACGCTGTAAAGTGCATACGAGACAGTACGAAGAAATATGGACAGGTTTGAAACAGTACCTCAAAGCACAGGTCCTGAAACATTTTGGGACAAAGTCCACAGATACAATTGCGGCTTATGGCATGGATGAATTCTTCAACAATGAACAGAATCATGGCATTGAAGCAGAATTGACGAAACGCGCTCCTAAGGTTGCAAAAGTCAAGAAAACGAAGGTCCAGAAGAAGGAAAAAAGGGAATTGAAGCTTACACCTGATGATCAGGATGGTTCGTCAGTATCCGTACAGCTCCCAAAGAAACATAAAAAAGAGCCCAAGAAGATTGATCAGCGTGACCCACGCGGCCTTGCCTATAAATTCCGCAAGGATGTCCGCATGTGGCTGGGGGCAAAGTCAGTCGGAGAGGGGAGATATTCTGTCCGTTTCCAGTCTCCGGCAAGGGCAGCGTATGGCAAAGTTCGTTTTATCGGTGTGGCTGAGCATGGAAATTATGCCTTGAATCCCGAATCGGTACAATGCGAGCCGGAAAAGACTATCCTGCTTGACGAAAATAATCTGTATCTGCAGGGCATGAAGAAAGGCGACACGGTCGAAGTGAATTTCCAGATTCCGTATCATAAACCTATCATGATGGAGGTGGAATATTATGAAGCTAAGTAAGCATCTGACACCCTATCCCATTCTGAATCATGAAGATGATGACTACGTCAAGGGCAGCTTTGACTCAGTCGTGGAAGATGACTTGGAATTTGGCATGTTCACACTGCGTATCAAATATCTGCTGGACGAACCGGAACTGGCTAAACTCATCAAGGAAGGCAAAGCCTGTTTTTTGACGCATATAGAATGTACATTGACGGGCTACCGCCATTTCGTCGAGTCGCGGGAAGATGGAACAAGCGTGACAATTCCTACCTCTGAACTTGCAGATCAGGTGGAAATCAGCAGCTTCGTTGTCGCGGTGAAGGATATTGATGATTATAAGAATCCAGCGTTCAATGAACTCGGCTACGGCAAGAATGCATCGTTTCATATTGATGCAACAAATGTATTAGCTATCGGGGCGACGACGTATCAGCTGGATATAAAGCGCGGTCAGCAGGCTTATGAGTCCATCGGTGATATTATTGCGCTGAAAGCGATTGATTCGCCTAAGGATGATTTAAAAGTCAGCTTGGATCAGGACTGCATTTTCATTCAAGTCAATCGCGATATCTTCAATTTGTATGACCAGTATAAGAGTGCGAAGAAGTATACGATGATCAGCCTTCTGATTATGCCGGCTTTGACAAAAGCTCTCATCGAGATGCATAACAACGAGCAGACAGAAGATGGGACGGAAGGTCTTGAGTCGTATCAATGGTATCAGGTGATTCAGGATACATTGACTGCCAATGGCATCAGTGTGGCTGATATTTCGCTTGATCCGGGGGATACGAATTATGCCGGTGATCTGGCAGAGCGCATTTTCAGGATGCCGCTCTTGAAGGCTATGCAGGAATTAGCGGATCCAGAGGAAGAAGAGGCGGATGAAGAATGAAACTGCAATACATAACGGATGATGGTCTAGCTGACCTGAAAGGAAATTTCAAGCAGAATTTTTCGCTGTATTATCTGCCCAAAGATGGTGCGTATTTTCAGCAGCGTTTGGACGAAAAAGGCTGGCTTCAGGATACTGCAGTGGAAATCCGTCCTTTTGCACAGGATTTGCAGGTGACTTCGACTGCAGTTGATGATTTTCGGGAGAAAAAAGAAGCAGAAAAAGCAGATGACATTCACAATGCCATCTGCATTCATAAGGCGATGGTGAGTCTGCCGCCTTATCTGGCTGTTGACGAACATATCTGGGCAGCACTCACACATACAGTATTATTTGATTTTATCACGAGAAAACGCGCGGATATCTGGGAAGAGAAGAAAGTCGAGAAACAAAAGAAGGATATGTACAATTCGTTCTTCACGTTCACGCATAACGGCAAACGGCGCGGAACCTTTGTAAACTGCATTGCCAGTTTGTGGTGGGGCGCGCAGATGGTCTATGACAAGGGTCATAGGGAAGACCCTTACTGGCTGGTTCCTGACATCGCCCTTACAGGCTATCCCAGTACAATCGTGCTTTTTTCATCGAGCCGCATCATGACTAATAAGAACATCAGCCTTGGTTTGTTCCATGTGGTGCATGCTCTTCGCCAACAAGGTGTAAAAATCTCACGTCAGGATATAGTGGCGGGCATTCGCTACTTGAATCTTCTGGGTGGCATGTCTATTATTGACATGAAGCCGGAAAAAGAAATCGAAGAATTGATGCGGTCCTTTTATGAGGATTGGTTCGCTGAACAGGAGAAACATAAATTCTCGTTGACCTGAGAAAAAGTCGGCAAAGCTTTTCTATCAGATGATATTTTCCCCATGGTACGTTTCGCCGCCAAGCTCCGGTGCGAGGCCGTAGCCGACGGACCAGAGGGTTTTGTATTTGACGGCTTGGGCGTGGATGGCGGCGGCGCGGTCGATGGCCTTTTTGACCTTTCCAGGGATGCCGGTGACAAGGGAGTTGGGCGGGATGACGGCGTTTTCTTTGACGAGGGCGCCGGCGGCGATGATGGAGCCACTGCCGATGGTGGCTCCTGAGAGAACTGTGGCGTTCATGCCGATGAGGACGTTGTCTTCGACGGTGCAGGCGTGGACGATGGCGCCGTGGCCGATGGTTACGAAACGGCCGATGATGCACGGGCCGTTATCTTCGACGTGCAGGCAGGCCGTGTCCTGTACATTGGAGTAGGCGCCGATGCGGATAAAGCCGACGTCGCCGCGCACGACGGCCGCGGGCCAGATGCTCGCGTAT
Organism: Mitsuokella apri; assembly: GCF_051886055.1. NCBI lineage: Bacteria > Bacillati > Bacillota > Negativicutes > Selenomonadales > Selenomonadaceae > Mitsuokella > Mitsuokella apri. The sequence continues at coordinate 41,233 of NZ_JBJEXT010000040.1, forward strand.
TTTGCGACTTCGACGTCGCCGAGTACGACGGCACCGGGGGCGAGGAAGGCTTCGTCATCGATTTTCGGGGTGTGGCCCTGATAGGCCGTGCTGCTTAATGTGTACATAGGGGTTCCTTTCTATTATATAGAAGAAAAATGCGAAATGCATATAAGATGCAAAGAAAGACAAGACGCGGGGGTCTTGTCTTTTTTAGTGCGCTAAGTAAATGGGCTTGATTTTTGCGTCTTCGGCAATGCCCTTGTCGATGTAGCCGCAGTTCACCATGGCGTCGAGAACGACGAACTGGCGTTTTTTGGCCATCATGAAGTCGACGTACGGAGAGTAGAGGGACGGGGCGTTCGGGAGTCCTGCTAGCATGGCGGCTTCGGGCAGCTGCAGGTCGCGCGGTTTTTTGCCGAAGTAGCCTTCGGCGGCCGGTCCGATGCCGTAGTAGCTCGAGCCGTAGTAGATGGTGTTGAGGTACATTTCGAGGATTTCGTCCTTGGAGTAGCACCATTCCATGTCGAGGGCCAGCACGAATTCTTCGGCTTTGCGGCCAAAGGACTGTTCGTGGGAGAGAAAGAGGTTTTTGACGAGCTGCTGCGTGATGGTGCTCGCACCTTCTTCAATCTCGCCCGACTGCAGGTTGACGAGTGCTGCGCGCAGGATGCCTTCAAAGTCAAAGCCGTGATGGCTGTAAAAACGCTTGTCCTCGACGGCGACCACGGCCTGCTGCATGGAGTCGGGGATGTCTTCGAGCTTGACGTAATGGGGGTCGTGCTTGTTGACGCGGCTATTGACGGCGCGCTGCAGGAAGAGGACGCGCGAAAGGCGCTCGGACATTTTTGGATTTTCGGTTACGTTGTCACCCATTTCGTTGGCGGGGACGCTCTGCGTCGGCCGCGGCAGGAAGCCGCTGGCGTTTTGCCACGTATGGGCGGAGAAAATCGCGCTGCCTCCCGAGAGGAAAAAAGCGGCGCAAAAGATGATAATCAGTAAAAAAAGAAAGCGGATCAGCCGTTTCGGCGACCGCCGTCGTCTTCTCGTTGCCAAAAAAAACACTCCTTTGTCTTCCTATTATAACATGAGCCGTGTTTTTCGTCAGCTCAGCAGGGGGCCTTGGGCGCATTTTTCGGTTTTTGTAAGTTTTTTGTAAAAAACCGTGTAAATTTGTAAATTAGGGGTTGCAATATTATACATGGTAGTTGTATAATTATAACCATCAATCAAGAGAGAAGTCATTCCCGGAGGAGGAATTCAGATATGAAAGTCAGTGTCCTAGGTGCAACGGGATATGCGGGAGCGGAGCTTCTGCGCATCCTTTACAATCATCCAAAGGCTGAGGTCGTGCACATCACGTCGGAGAGCCATACGGATGAAAATATCACGGAGCTTTATCCGCATCTGCGAGGCCTTTACGATATGAAGCTCGAGAGCATGAAGGATATCGAGGCCATTGGCAAGGACAGTGACTTCGTCTTTATCGGTCTGCCGCATGGCCACGCGATGAAGGTGGGCAAGGCCCTTGAGAAGCTGCCCGTACGCATCATCGACCTCGGCGCCGATTACCGCTTCCGCGATACGTCGGTCTATGAGGCCTGGTACCATGTGCCGCACACGCATCCGGATGCCAAGAGGGTTTACGGGCTTGCCGAGCTCTACCGCGAGGAAATCCGCGATGCCAAGATCATCGGCAATGCCGGCTGCTTCACGACGGCGAGCATCCTTGCGCTTGCACCTCTTGCCCGTCAGCATCTCATCGATGTCAATACGATTATCGTCGATGCAAAGTCGGGTGTGTCGGGGGCAGGCCGTTCGCCGAAACAGGCCAACCACTTCCCGGAGCTCTACGATAATTTCCGTGCTTACAACGTGGCTCATCACCGACATACACCGGAAATCGAGCAGGCCGTCACGGACCTTTCGGGCGAAAAGACGGTCATCAACTTCACGCCGCATCTCGTGCCGATGTCGCGCGGCATTCTCGCCACGTGCTATGCGAGCCTCAAGGCTGATGTCACGCCGGAACTCGTCGATGCCGCATTCGAGAAGGCTTACAGCAAGGAACATTTCATCCGTCTGCTTGGCCGCGGCGGCTATCCGTCGACGAAGGAAGTCCGCGGCTCGAATTTCTGTGATATCGCTTGGCACATCGACGAACGCACGCACCGCGTGATTGTGCTCTCGGCCATTGACAACCTCGTCAAGGGCGCTGCCGGTCAGGCCGTGCAGAACTTCAACATCGCCTGCGGCTTTGATGAAAAGACGGGCCTTGACTTTGTGCCGATGTACCCATAATGCTCATAAATACACATAAGAAATCTCTCATATACAGTTGATAAATGCTAAGGAGGAAATCCACCATGGTCAATGAATTTGCAAATACGGCGGGCGTTACGTTCCCGCAGGGCTTTAAGGCCGCCGGTGTCAAAGCCGGCATCAAGAAGAGCGGCAACCTCGATGTCGCTGTGATTTACACGGAGAAAGAAGCCGTCGTCGCCGGTACGTTCACGCAGAACGCGGTCGCCGCAGCTCCTGTCTACGCTTCGAAGGCCGTCGTCGCTACCGGCACGGCACATGCCATTGTCGCCAATGCCGGCTGCGCTAATGCCTGCACGGGGGAACAGGGCGATAAGGACGCAAAGAAGACGCAGAAAATCGCCGCACAGGCGCTTGGCTGCGACCCTCTCGACGTCATCGTCGCTTCGACGGGCGTCATCGGCGTCAACCTGCCGATGGATAAGATGGAAAAAGGCGTGAACGAAGCCATCAAGGAGCTGTCAGAGAACGGCAGCAGCAATGCCAGCCACGCCATCATGACGACGGATACACATCCGAAGACAGCAGCTCTGGAAATCACGCTCGGCGGCAAGAACGTCCGCTTCGGCGTCATCGCGAAGGGCTCGGGCATGATTCAGCCGAACATGGCCACGATGCTCTGCTTCATCACGACGGATGCTGCGATTGACGGCAAGCTCGCCCAGAAGGCCCTGTCCGAAGTTGTCAACACGTCCTTCAATATGATTTCGATTGACGGCGATATGAGCACGAACGATATGGTCATCGTCATGGCCAACGGTGCTGCCGGCAACGAGAAGATCACGACGGAAAATGAAGATTACGAGACGTTCAAGGCCACGCTCGACAAGCTCTGCAAGGAATTTGCCAAGGAGATTGCCGATGACGGCGAGGGCGCGACGAAGTTCCTGACGATTCATGTCACGGGCACGAAGACTTTTGCAGATGCCAAGCAGATTGGCATGAGCGTCGCCAAGAGCCCGCTGGTCAAGACGGCGTTCTTCGGTGCTGACCCGAACTGGGGCCGTGTCATCTGTGCCGTCGGTTATGCCGGCGTGCCGATGGACCCCGAGAAAACCGTAGTCAAGTTCGGTGACATTCCGGTCTATGCACATGGTGTCGGTGCCGAGCACGATGATGAAGCTCTGGCAGACGTCATGGCCCAGCATGATATCACGATCAGCATTGACATGGGCGAAGGCGGGGAAGAGGCAACGGTCTGGACCTGCGACTTCTCTTACGAATACGTCAAGATCAACGGGGAGTATCACACCTAATAGGTACCCGCTGACTTCGAATCAGGGAATATATCGGGAGAATCGGGATATTCAATACGTTCAGGAAGGATGCTTTATAATATGACATTTACAGCCAAGGACAAAGCTGCCATCCTTGTCGAGGCTTTGCCGTACATCCAGGAGTTCTACGGCAAGACCATCGTCATAAAATACGGCGGCAACGCGATGATCAACGAAGACCTCAAGGAAAAAGTCATGCAGGATGTCGCTTTGATGAAATATGTCGGCATTCGTCCGGTCATTGTGCATGGCGGCGGTCCGGAGATCACGGGCTTTTTGAAGAAAGTCGGCAAGCAGTCGTCTTTTGTCGCCGGACTGCGCGTGACGGATGCAGAGACGGTCGAGATCGCCGAAATGGTGCTCGACGGCAAGGTCAATTCGGAAATTGTCAATCTGCTCAACGGACGCGGCGTGCGCGCCGTCGGGCTGTCGGGCAAGGACGCAGGGCTCATTCAGGCACAGAAGAAGCTCGCGACGGTCTACGAGGGTGACGAGAAGAAAAAAGTCGATATCGGCTATGTCGGCTCCGTGACGAAAATCAACGAGACGCTGATTGAGGACCTGCTCGACCAGGACTACGTGCCGGTCATCGCGCCAATCGGCGTCGGCGAGCACGGCGAAAGCTATAATATCAATGCCGACTATGTCGCGGCGGAAATCGCCGGTGCGCTGCACGCCGAGAAGCTCCTGCTGCTGACGGATGTCGAGGGCATCTACAAAGATTTCAACGACAAGTCGTCGTTCATCTCGACCCTGAACATGCACGAGGCCCGTCAGTACATCAAAGAGGGCATCATCAAGGGCGGCATGATCCCGAAAGTCGAGGCCTGCCTGACTTCTCTCGAAAAGGGCACGGGCAAGACGCATATCATCGACGGCCGCCTCGACCACTCGATTATCCTCGAGATCTTCACCTCACAGGGTATTGGCACACAGGTTGTGCATTGAGGCATTGAGGCATTAAGGCATACTCAGATAGAACAAGGACGTGAATATATATATGAAGGAAACGGATCAGGAAATATTCCAGAAAGACGCGCAGGATTATCTGCCGGTCTTCAATCGCTACAAGATTGTTCTTGACCATGGCGAAGGCGCGTATGTCTGGGATAACAACGGCAAGAAGTACCTCGACTTTTTAGGGGGCATTGCCGTCAATGTGCTCGGCCATGACTATAAACCTCTGGTCAAGGCCATCTCCGACCAGGCTGCCAAGCTCATTCATGTGTCAAATCTCTATTACACGCAGCCGCAGGCCGATGCTGCCGCGAAGCTCGTCAAGCTCAGCGGCCTCGATAAGGCGTTCTTCGGCAACTCCGGTGCAGAGGCCAATGAAGGTGCCATCAAGATTGCGCGCAAATACGCCCATCAGATCTCACCGGACAAATCCCAGATCATCACGGCCTGGGACAGCTTCCACGGCCGCACGATCGCGACGCTGACAGCTACGGGCCAGCCGAAGTATCATGAAGGCTTTGGTCCTCTGCCGGACGGCTTTGACTACGTGCATTACAATGACATCGAAGAGCTCGAAAGCATGATGAGCGACAAGACGGCTGCAGTCATGCTCGAGACGATTCAGGGCGAGGGCGGCGTCTACACGCCGGAGAAGGACTACTTGAAGAAAGTCCGCGCGCTCTGCGACAAATACGGTGCTCTGCTGATTTTCGATGAGATTCAGGCCGGCATCGGCCGCAGCGGCAAATTCTTCGCCTATGAGAAATACGGCGTCAAGCCGGATATCGTCACCCTGGCCAAAGGTCTCGCGGGCGGCGTGCCCATCGGCGCGTTCATCGTGACGGATGAAGTGGCCAAGGCATTCCATGCCGGCGACCACGGTACGACTTTTGGCGGCAATCCGTTGGCCTGCGCGGCAGCCAATGTCGTGCTCGACACGGTGCCGAAGGAAGAGTTCCTCGCTCATGTCGAGGAAGTCGGCAGTTACTTCAAGCAGCAGCTCCAGGAACTCCAGAAAAAACATCCGTCACTCATCACGGATGTCCGCGGCACGGGCCTGATCCTCGGCGCGGAGCTCAGTTCTGCGGAGCACGGCCGCGATATCGTCAACGACTGCCTCGCCGAAGGTGCCATCATCAACTGCACGGCCGGCAAGGTCCTGCGCTTTATCCCGCCGCTCATCATCACGAAGCAGCAGGTCGACACGGTCGTCCTGACGCTCGACGATGTACTGAACAAGTACGACAAATAAAAAATACTGCTAAACAAGAAAAAACAGCGAAAAGTAAGAATTACGGCGCCATTTCGGGCGCCGTTTTTCTATTATGCAAAAAAAGTTGAATATAAATGCAAAAAAAATGCATACCTACACTTCACAAGCGGACGATTATGCGGTATAATATAAACCATAGTTAAGAAAACGATATTTCGCGACTATGATTTCACTTTTATTTTTACTTTTATCGTTCCAGTAGTTCCACTATGGGAGGTCATCAAATGCTGAAAGGAAAAGATTTGTTATCCATCCACGAGCTTTCCGTGGATGAGGTACAGGAAATCCTGGCGCTCGCCAAGGAGCTCAAAGCAAAGCAGAAAGCCGGTGTCCCGCATAAAATTCTCGCGGGCAAGACGCTCGGCATGATTTTTGAGAAGTCCTCGACGCGAACGCGAGTATCCTTCGAGACGGGCATGTACCAGCTCGGCGGTCAGGCTCTTTTCCTTTCCAACCGCGACCTGCAGCTGGGACGAGGCGAGCCAATCCGCGATACGGCCCGCGTGCTCTCGCGCTACCTTGACGGCATCATGATCCGCACGTTCGGTCATGACAGAGTCGAGGAGCTCGCCAAATGGGCTGACATTCCGGTCATCAACGCTTTGACGGATCTTCTTCATCCGTGCCAGGTGCTCACCGACCTTTTGACGATTGAGGAGTACAAGGGCAAGAACCTCAAAGGCCTGAAGATGGCTTATGTTGGCGATGGCAACAACATGACGAACTCCTTCCTCTATGGCTGTGCCAAGGTCGGCATGACGTTCGTCGCTGCTACGCCGGAAAATTACCGTCCGAACGCCGAGGTTTACAAGAATGCACTCGAGGATGCCAAGGAGACGGGCGCGGAGCTCAGTCTTGTGACGGACCCGCACGAAGCCGTCAAGGATGCCGATATCGTCGTGACGGATACCTGGGCCAGCATGGGTCAGGAAGCCGAGCACGAAGAGCGCAAGAAGATCTTTGCACCGTATCAGGTCAACAAAGAGCTCCTGAAGGGCGCCGACAAACGCGTCATCGTCATGCACTGCCTGCCGGCTTACCGCGGCGAGGAGATCACGGAAGAGGTCCTCGAGGCCAACGCCAACGTCATCTTTGACGAAGCGGAGAACCGCCTGCACACGCAGAAGGCTATCATGGCTCTCTTGATGGCAGACTGAGCAGCTTAAAGTATTAGTGAATCAATGAATTTGTGAATTACCTTCCTTAATATAGTAGATATGGGGAAGGAGATATAGGAAAAGAGGTTATTATCATGGCTAAAGTCAACAAAGTCGTACTCGCATATTCCGGCGGTCTCGATACCTCCGTTATCATCCCTTGGCTCAAAGAGCATTATGATGGCTGCGAAGTCATTGCCTGCTGCGCCGATGTCGGTCAGGGCGATGAGCTCGATGTCGTCCATGACAAGGCACTGGCTTCCGGTGCTTCGAAGGTCTACATTGCCGACCTGAAGGAAGAATTCCTCAAAGAGTATGTCTGGCCGACGCTCAAGGCCGGTGCTGTTTACGAGGACAAGTACCTGCTCGGCACGTCGTTTGCACGTCCGGTCATTGCGAAGAAACTCGTTGAAATCGCCAAGAAAGAGGGCGCTGACGCCATTGCTCACGGCGCAACGGGCAAAGGCAACGACCAGGTCCGTTTCGAACTGACGGTCAAGGCTCTCGCACCGAACATGAAGATCATCGCTCCGTGGCGTGAATGGGACCTCGATTCGCGTTCCGCTGAGCTCGAATATGCTAAGAAGCACAACATTCCAATTTCCACGGGTGCTAAGACGTACTCGATGGACCGCAACATCTGGCATCTTTCCCATGAGGGTGCAGACCTCGAGGATCCGGCAAACGAGCCGCATGACAGCATGTTCCTGATCTCGAAGGCTCCGCAGGAAGCTCCGGACAAACCGGAATACGTCACGATTGACTTCGAGAAAGGCGAGCCAGTTGCCGTCAACGGCGAGAAACTCGGCCCTGTTGAACTGCTGACGAAACTCAACGAAATCGGTGCACGCAACGGCGTTGGCATCACGGATATCTGCGAGAACCGTCTGGTCGGCATGAAGTCCCGCGGCGTCTATGAGAACCCGGGCGGAGCCATCCTCTACTATGCACATCGTGAGCTCGAGTATCTCTGCCTCGACCGCATGACGTTCCACTTCAAACAGCACATTGCCATCCGTTACGGCGAGCTCGTCTATGACGGCATGTGGTTCTGCCAGCTCCGCGAAGCTCTCGCTGCTTTCGTCGACAGCACGCAGCAGACGGTCACGGGCACGGTCAAGGTCAAACTCTACAAGGGCAACATCATCTCCGCTGGCTCCAAGAGCCCGTATTCCCTCTACAGCAAGGAATATGTCACGTTCGAGCATGACGATGTTTACAACCAGGCCGATGCTACGGGCTTCATCAACCTCTTTGGCCTGCCGCTCAAGGTACGCGCCCTGATGCAGGAGAAGAACAAGTAATGAGCAAGGCTATGTGGGGAGGCCGTTTCTCCAAATCAACGGATGAAATGATCAACGAGTTCCAGGCCTCCATTAATTTCGATAAGCGCATGTACCACGAGGATATCGCTGGTTCCATCGCGCATGCGACGATGCTCGCGAAATGCGGCATCATCAGCGAAGAGGACCGCGATAAGATCATCGCGGGTCTCAAGGATATCCTGAAGCAGATTGAGGAGGGCAATTTCCAGTTCTCCGTCGACCTCGAAGATATCCACATGAACATCGAGAAACGCCTGACCGACGCCATCGGCGAAGCCGGCGGCCGCCTGCATACGGCGCGCAGCCGCAACGACCAGGTCGCACTTGACACGCATATGTACATCCGCCGCGAAGTCGTCGCCGTGCAGAAGGAAATCGAAAATCTGCAGCGCGCGCTCGTCGAGACGGCCGAAAAGTACAGCGATGTCATCATGCCGGGCTACACGCACTTGCAGCGCGCCCAGCCAATCCTCTTTTCGCATCATCTGCTCGCGTACTTTGGCATGCTCTCGCGTGACTTTGCCCGCTTCGAAGGCGTTTACAAGCGCGCGGACATCATGCCTTTGGGCGCCGGTGCTCTTGCCGGCACGACGTTCCCGATTGACCGTGAATTCGTGCAGAAACAGCTCAACTTCGAGAATATCTACACGAACAGCATGGATGCCGTCAGCGACCGCGACTACATCATGGAGTTCCTCGCTGCCGCTTCCATCCTCATGGTTCATCTGTCGCGCCTGTCGGAGGAGACAATCCTCTGGTGCAGCCGCGAGTTCCACTTCGTCGAGCTCGACGACGCACACTGCACGGGCTCCTCGATGATGCCGCAGAAGAAGAATCCGGATGTCTCCGAGCTCGTCCGCGGCAAGACGGGCCGCGTCATCGGCCATCTCATGGCCATGCTGACGACCGTCAAGGGCCTGCCGCTTGCCTACAACAAGGACCTGCAGGAAGACAAAGAAGGCATTTTTGACGCCATCGATACCGTCAAATTCAGCCTCGCCGTCTACGCGCAGCTGATTCGCGGCATGAAAGTCCGCAAGGAAGTCATGAAGAAGGCCGTTACGGAGGATTTCTCGAACGCGACCGACCTCGCCGACTACCTCGTCAAGAAGGGCATGCCGTTTAGAAAGGCCCATGCCGTTTCCGGACAGGCCGTGCATGACTGCATCGAGAAGGGCATCTACCTCGAGGACATGAGTCTTGAAGACTTCAAGAAGCTCTCGCCGCTCTTTGGTGAGGACATCAAGGAAGCCATCAGCCCCGAGACCTGCGTCAAAAACCGCAATTCGCTCGGCGGCACCTCGTACAAGCAGGTGGACATGCAGCTTGCCGCTGCCAAAGACCTGCTGAGCACGGAAGAAAAGATTTCCGACAAGGCTGCTGACAAGCAGATTCAGGTCAAATAAAACCTCTTTTCTCCAACAAAAATCCCTGATTCCATTCAATTGAAAGATTGAAAGGCGGAATCAGGGATTTTGTTTGTTTCCAATTCGTTTGTCAATTTGTTCAGGGGAAAAGAATTTTTGTGATTTGTGGGGCAAGGAAGGCCGCGAGCTTGGCAGAGCCTGCTTTGGTAGGATGCGTGCCGTCGCCGACGAAATCTTCGGCCTGCAGCAGGGGCTGCGGGATATTGAGGGGAATATAGGTGACAGGCAGGCCCTCGGCCGCGGCCTTTTGGCTGGCTTCTGCAATCCAGAGGCCAGCGAGCGGCGTAATCATGCTCGGTACGGGCTCCAGGCAGATAAGCGGAGCTTTGGGATTCATTTCGTGTACGGTATGAATGAGGTCAAGATAAGCTTTGACGTATTCCTGATGATAGGGGCGGCGCTTTTTGTCGCTGAAGTCATTTGTACCCATGGCGATGATGACGGCATCGACGGGGAGCTTTTCACTTTGCCAGAGAGTATTTTCCTTGACTTTTCTGCCGCCAAAGAAGGTCCAGCGGTATCGTTCTGCGGTATGGAGCCCCTTGTCGGGCCACGCGGCGCCCCAGTTGTGCACGACGCCCTCGCCGGATTTGGCGAGCACGCTGTAGTCGGCGTGGAGCAGGCGCGCGAGCTGCGGGGCAAAGGACATGGAGCCGTCTTCAATGTCGGCGTCATTTTTGCCGTGCTTTTTGCCGTCGTTGCGGAAACCGGCCGTGATGGAGTCGCCGATAAATTCAAGGCGCATTTTTTTCGTCGTGCTGAGACGGGGATTTGGCGATAAAGCCGGGAAAATTGACTTTGCCGCTGGTGCTGCTTTGGCAACAGCTGAGCCGCTTGAGTCGGTTAAATCGGTTAAGTCAGTCGAGTCAGTCGAGTCAGTCGAGTCGGTGACAAGGCCGTCAAAATGGCTGATGCCGTACAGGCCTTCGGTCGCGCGTTCAAGGCGCAGGGTATGGCGTCCGTCGGGCAGATTTTTGGCGAGCAGAGTTGGCTGGCCCTGCGCGGCACGGATTTTTTTCGGCTGCTGACCGTCAATCGTGATAAGCCAGCGGTTTTTCTCGTCGTGCAGTTTGGCGCTGACTTCCGTGCCGGTGAAATCTGCTTCGATATAGACGGCTCCCTGCGCCGCGGCGCGGCTGCCGTCTTTTTCCGCCTGCCAGCGGCCTTCGTAATGAAGGGCAGGGGAGTCTGCCGGAATTTCTGCGGCAAGGGCAGCAGCAGGCAGCAGCAGGCCTGCCGTGCAGAAGAGCATGATTTTCTTCAACAGGTTGTTTCGTTCCTTTTTCCGGGATTTTCCGAACTGTATCATCGTGCGTTGTTGTTCCTTCCTATTATAATAGATGTTCGTTCGCGTTTTCTTGCTTGTTTTTCATTTTGCGGCTTGCTTTTTCTCTCATAGTATTCTATATTATAAATTATATGTGTGAAGGCGCACGAAAACAAGTGCGCAGAAAATTTTCACAATAAAGAAAAATAAATGACATAAGATGCTAATAGATATGATAGATAATAGGGGTTGATTTTAGTGGCTTTATTTGGGAGGCCAACAGCCGGCAGGAAGCATATTGAGGGACTCGATGTACTGCGCACGCTGGCAATTGTCGGTGTCACGCTGTTTCACATGTTTCCGGACGGACTGCCCGGCGGCTATCTCGGCGTCTCGCTTTTCTTCGTGCTCACGGGCTTTTTGCTTGCCTATACGAGCAAGAGAAGCTGGCTTGAACACCGTTTCCGCGTCAAAAATTATTACTGGAAGCGCATCAAGCGCATCTATCCGTCGCTTTTAATCGTGCTTTTGACGACGATTGGTATTTTCTCGTTTGTCCTGCCGAAGGCCGTGGCAGCCGTCCGGCCGGAGTTTTTCTCCATCGTCTTTGGTTACAACAACTGGTGGCAGATTGCGCAGAACGCCGATTATTTCACGCGCCTGACGAATGCCTCGCCGTTTACGCATCTATGGTTCATGGGCATCGAGCTGCAGTATTACCTCATCTGGCCGGTGCTGTTTGCCCTTTACGCATTTCTTGATATTCTTGTCGGGCGCAGGGCAGGACTGGCCGTCATGGCGGTGCTGGCTCTCGGCTCGGCCGCCGTTATGCCGCTGATGTATGAGCCAAATATGGACGTCACGCGTCTTTATTATGGTACGGATACGCGTATTTACGCGCTGCTCTTCGGTGCCGTGCTCGGCCTTTGGTGGGTCGACAGGCCCGCGGGGCGTCTCTCTTCGTGGCAGACCGTGCTCTGTTATCTTGGCTGGCCTCTGCTGCTCGGCGTGACGATTGCCTCGTACTTCCTGCTGGACGGGCAGAATTCCTTCACGTATCAGGGCGGCATGCTGCTCATGACCGTTGTCTTCTGCCTGCTTTTGCTGCTGACGGCTGACAGCCGCCTGCTCATCGGCACGATGCTCGAGAGTCCCGCGCTTAAATGGCTCGGCTGGTTCGGCAAGCGGAGCTACGGCATTTATCTTTGGCAGTATCCGGTCATTTACCTCTTCGCGAAGATGGGCTGGATTCAGCTGCCGTATTACGCCGTACTCGAAATCGCCGCCATTCTGCTCCTGACCATCTGGTCGGACGCCCTTGCGAGTGTCATCACGACGCGCCGCCTGCCGGCCTTCAACGGCCATCATGTGGCCATGGCCTGCGCTTTTCTGCTGGCCTTTACGGTGCCGGGGCTGACATTTATGGGCTTTGGCAGCCATGCTGTCGTCGTCTCCGCTGAGCAGAAAGTCAGCGATACCGGAGAGCTGCAGGCAAGACTCGCGGCCAACAAGGCTGAAGAGCAGCAGGCAAATGATGCGGCCGCAGCTCAGACTGCTCCTGCAGCAGCCGATGGCAATGTCGATGACGCCAATGTCGACCTTTCGGGCGTGGCCTGCATCGGCGACTCCGTCATGCTCGGTTCCTCGGGGGATCTGCGCAAGGTGCTGCCGGGCTGCTACATCGACGCCGAGGTCTCGCGCTATGTCGGCGGCGGCCTGGACGCGGCGAAGGAACTCGATGCACAGGGACGTCTCGGCAAAAACGTCGTCATCGCGCTCGGCACGAACGGCCCGATTGCCGGCTACGAGAAATACGAAGTCCAGACGCGTGCTCTCTTAGAGTATCTCGGCCCCGACCGCCATATCTTCTGGGTCAATGTCTACTGTCCGGAACTCTCGTGGCAGCAGACGAACAACGATTACCTCGCGAACATGGTTCAGGAACATCCGAATGTCACGATTGTCGACTGGTACAGCCTGATTGCCCAGCATCCGGACTGGCTGTCGGGAGACGGCATCCACCCGAATGACCAGGGCACGGAGGCCTATGCAAAGCTCGTGCACGATACGATGGTCCGGACGCTTGCTGCTGACCATGACGCAGAGTCGTGAAACCGTGAAGACTGAAACATAAAATTGAAAAATAAAGGGGAAGGAAAGCTCATTATTTCAGGGGCTTTCCTTTACTTTTCAGAATCGCCGCTTATACTTTAAGCTAGATTTTAAAAGGAGTGATACTTATGCTGATGCTGATTCTTGTCCTTGGCGTCAACCTCGTCATCAGTTTTCTCAATGCGCGCAATGTCGGCCGCGTTTGGGCCGAATCAAAGGCTGTCGGCGGCTGGATTCGCCTGCTCGCCTGGTGCGGTGCCATCCAGTCGGCTGCGGGCTTTACGTTTGTCTACGCCGTAGTCGTCGGCTACATCGCCGTGAGCACGGGCTATCTGCCGCCCGCGATGCTCGGTGTCATGATGAACCTCATCTACCTCATGATCATCGTGCCGCTCATTGGCTCGGGCATTTTCATCACGATTCAGTCGTGGATTGCCTTTGCCCGCGACAAGTCGCTGTCGAATCTCGGTGTCGCAGGCTGGAACACCTTTGCTCAGGCTTACAACACGTACAACGCCATCCAGAGCTTTGGCCCGGCACTCGACAGTGTCCAGCAGGGGCTCGGCGGCCTGTTCTCGGGTGATGAGGACAGCGACAACTCGACGGCCCGCGTCATCCTGCTCGTCGCCATCGTGCTTCTCGCCGGTGTCCTGACGACTTCGGTCATCGTGCGCCGCTATGAGGCGAGCCTGCCGGTTTCGGAGGAAATCCGCCGCGGCACGCGCGACCTTGAGTACCGTTAAGCCATAAAATTTCATGTAACGGATTTTTCATCGAGGTTCCAAAACACTTGAATCCGACTCCAATCTCGAGTAGTATAGAAACAAGAATACACTAGAGATTGGGGTTTTTCATTTGTCTAAGAATCATATGAATAAAAATCTGCCGAAGCGCACAAATCAGCCGCAGGCCGGGGGGCCGAACAGCTGGCTCAAGCAGGCCATCAAGCCGATGGACATCATGATTGGCATTGCAGCCGTCTACATCTTTTATGCGACGGACTTTGACAACATGTCGACGTTTGACTTGATTTTCATCGTGACATTTGCCATCTGGTTCGTCCTGACGCTGGCGCGCTGTGTCATTTATTATCGGAAGTCCTGATATTTTTATCGTTCTTTTGGGGATTTAGGGGGAATGTCTGTGGAACAGCAGAACGAGCAGAACAAACAGAACAAACATAAAAAAGCCGTGTTCTTCGATATCGACGGCACGCTCATCAACATCATGACGGGGCAGACGCATATCGCGGAGCCCGTCAAAAAGGCCATCCGCGCCCTGCGCGCAGCGGGAAACTGCACGTTCATCGCGAGCGGCCGGCCCTATGTATATCTTGACCCGGAGCTCACACAGGAAGGGCTGTTCGACGGCTATGTGCTCATGAACGGCGCAGTCGTGCTGCTCGGCGACAAAGTCGTCTACAAGCAGCCGCTGCCGAAAAAGACGGTCGAGGAGATCACCGCACTTTCCGAGGAGCACGATGTCGAATACATTCTCGAGGGCACGCAGAATGTCTATCTGAAGCCCGAGTACAAGCTCACGGAAAACTTTTACCGCAGCATCGATGTCGACGTGACAAAATTCGTGCGCCATTACGACCTCAAGAAAATCGATGTGGCCAAGATGGAGTTTGCGTCGGAGGATGCGGGCGGCCACGGCCTCTTTGACAAACTTCTCGCATGGCCGGGGCTTACGGGCCTCATGGACCCGTACCATAAGAAGAATATGGAGCTCTATGCAGCGGATGTAACGAAAGGCTCGGGCATTCTGCATGCCCTGTCGTATCTCGGCATCCCCGTCAAAGACAGCTTTGCCTTTGGCGACGGGCTCAACGATATCGAGATGATGGAGACGGTCGGCACGAGCCTTGTCATGGGCAACGCGCGGCCGCAGCTCAAGGAAATCGCCGACCACGTCGTGCCGTCCGTCGACGACAACGGTGTGGCTGCCGGCATCCAGCAGTATCTGCTCTGATGCTCCTGCAAAAGCCTGAGCAGCATTTTAGTACATAAAGAAATTTGGTTTATTTGGTTTAGGGGGAACGATTTTGAGAAAGAAAATTGGCATGATTCTTGGCATCGTCATGCTGGCTGTGGCGGTCCTCGCCGGCTGCGGCAGCCAGACGTCATCCTCGTCCTCGTCTTCTTCATCGGCGGCCAGTGCGAAGTCTTCGTCAACGGCACAGGCGGGCAAGGATGTCACGATCAAGATGCTCAACGTCGGACAGGGGGATTCGATTCTCATTCAGACAGCCGAGCAGACGGTGCTCATCGATACGAGTGATGTCGATGAACGCGACAAATTCAAGCGCGAGCTCGACAAGGCCGGCGTCAAGAAAATCGACAAGGTCATCCTGACGCATCCTCATGCCGACCACATCGGCGGCATGGACGTGCTTTTAAAGGATTATCAGGTCGGCGAGGTCTACGACAACGGCCAGCCGTCCACGTCCAAGGTTTATCTCGGCTACATGAAACAGCTCAAAGCCAAGGGTATCAAGCGTCAGGCACTCAAGGCCGGCGATGTGCTCGATTTTGGCGGCGGCGTTTCGTTCAAGGTGTTCTATCCGACGCAGGAGCTCATCGACAAGGGCAGTCAGAAGGGCTACAAGCATGACCCGAACAACGAATCCGTTGTCGGCAAGCTCATCTACGGCGACTTCTCGATG
The DNA here is from genome assembly GCF_051886055.1 of Mitsuokella apri. Lineage (NCBI taxonomy): Bacteria > Bacillati > Bacillota > Negativicutes > Selenomonadales > Selenomonadaceae > Mitsuokella > Mitsuokella apri. The sequence goes on from NZ_JBJEXT010000040.1 coordinate 56,997, forward strand.
CTGTTCACGGGCGATGCCGAGCAGCCGGTCGAGGAACAGCTCTTAAAGACGAATGCAGCGGACCTCAAGAGCACGATTTTGAAGTCCCCGCACCACGGCAGCAGCACGGGCTCTTCCGTGCCGTACCTCAAGGCCGTCTGGCCTGACGCTGTCCTGATTTCCTGCGGCGTGAACAACGATTACGGCCATCCGCACACGGACGTGCTCGCGCGCTATCTCGGCAAGAGCACCTACACAGACCGCCGCGACGGCTCGCAGAAGAAGACAAAGCTCGTCAAGAACGACAAGGGACAGACCTATAAGGGCAAAGTCTACGAGACCGACAAGAACGGCACGATTACTGTGACGACGAATGGCAAGGATTACAGCATCAAGGCAGAGGAAGGTGACGCACAATGACGATTTCCGCCTATGTTGACCGCTTTGAAGGCGACCTCGCCGTACTTTATCTCGGCGAAGACGACAATATGAAGAAAGTCAATTTCCCCAAGAGTTATCTGCCGGAGGGCGTCGGCGAGGGCGACTACCTGCGCCTCGACATCACTTATGACAAAGAAACCACGGAAAAAGCCGAGCAGGAAGCACTTGACCTGCTCAAAGACGATTGACAATTACTGACGATTATTGATGATTGACGAAATTCCCGATATCCCGTTTCTAACGTTTAAGGAGGAACTCTTTTTGTTCAGCAGAATATGCCGCATAGCAGCGGTATTTGCTATGCTCATTTCGTTTGCGGCTCTCTTCATGCCGCAGAACACCGAAGCTGCCAAACGCGAGGCCGTGCACAGCCTCAATTATTTCCAGTCGTATGAGACGACGGTCGACGGCCGCAAGGCCCTGCGCATCGAAATCGGCATGGACCGCGACAACGTGACGTACGATGTCACGACGCGTCCTTACCTGCAGAAGCAGCTCGTCATCGACCTCTCGAATACGGTGCCGGGCAAACTCAAGGCGAACTACGCGCCCAAGAGCAAGCTTTCCAAGGGCGTCCATATCCATGAGCTCGAAGCGCGTCATACGCAGGTGCTCATCGACTGTGCGAATCCGGTGCTTGACGGCAGCTATGCCGTCCATGCCGAGCCGGCCGACCGCAAGGCGAAAAAACCGTACCGCCTTGTCATTGACCTCTTCGCCTCGGGCGGTGTAAACAGCTCGTCTGAGCGTGTTGACGGCGTTCAGGGTCATTCCATCGTCATCGACCCGGGCCACGGCGGCAGCGATACGGGTGCCGTCGGTCCGACGGGCGTGACGGAAGCCTCGGTTACCCTCGGCGTCTCGAAGGACCTGCGCACGATTCTTGAAAATTCCGGTGCGCGCGTCACGATGACGCGTGACAGCGACCGCGATGTCTACGGCCCGTTCGCGACGGACCGTCAGGAGCTGCAGGCCCGCGTCAACGTCGGCGAATACACGCCGGGCGCAGAAATCTTCGTCTCGATTCACTGCAACGCCTTCTCAAATCCGGCATCGAACGGCATGGAGACGTACTATTATGCAGGTTCTTCCAAGGGCGAACGCCTCGCGACGCTCGTCAACGAGGAACTCGACAAAGCCGAAGGCCTGTTCAACCGCGGCGTCAAGACGGCAAACTTCTACGTCATCAAGCATTCGAGCATGCCGGCCACACTTGCCGAACTCGCCTTCATCACGAACCCGCACGAAGAACAGCTGCTCGCCAACAGCCAGTACCAGATGAAGCTCGCGACAGCTATCGCGCGTGCCATCGGCCGTTATTTCAGCGGCAACTGAGCAAAATCAGCAGGAAAAGTTGCTTACAACGCAGAATTCTTCCTACAATAACTAATAACAGCGAATGATGCTGAATAATGCTACGGATGCAATCGAAACAGAATAGGAGATGAAGCAGAATGAAAAAGTATTTGCGGTATATGCTGATGGGCATTGCCATTCTCGCTCTCGTCGTCGTGGCGGGCTGTGGCGGCAACTCGAACGGCAAAGGAGCAGCCGACAATGGCTCGTCCTCGTCCGTGCAGGCAGAAAACACGGCGCCGGCAAGCTCGGCAAGCTCGTCTTCGGGCGCGCAGAAGAAAGACCAGAAACTCACGATCAAGGTCTATTACCCGAACGACCAGGGCACGAAGCTCATCGCCGTCAAGCGCACGGTAACGCTCGACCAGCAGGAAAAATACACGGCAGCCATGGAATCCCTGATGGAAGGCACGACGGAGAAGGGCCAGACGAACATCATCCCAAAACAGGCCAAACTCAAGAGCGTCAAAGTCGAGAACGGCACGGCCACGGTTGACTTCTCGCAGGAACTCAAAAAGAACTTCGTCGGCGGCTCGACCGGTGAGACCATGCTCGTCGGCTCCATCGTCGACACCCTGACGGAATTCCCGGAAGTCAAGCAAGTCCAGATCCTCATCGAGGGCAAAAAAGTCGAAACCCTCGGCGGCCACATGGACCTCACCCAGCCGCTCACGCGCATGACGGATTTGCTCAAATAAGCTCTGCGTCAATCTTTATACAGTAAAATATTGATTTTTTGACTTTATGAGCCGCAAGTGCGCAGAAATCCTTGTATTTCTGCGCACTTTATGTTATGATAAAATCCATATGGCATGTTTTTGTGGCTGACCAAGCCGGAACTGGCCAATCAATATGCAATTAAATGATACAGGAGGTCATTTTACACAATGAAAGTTACGGTAGAAAATGGAGAGAACCAGCAGGTCACTCTGACGATTGAAGTCGAGGCAGCAGAAGTCAACAAGGCCGTTGAGCAGGCTTGCAAGCGCCTTGCAAACCGCGTCAATATCCCGGGTTTCCGCAAGGGCAAGGCTCCGCGCATGATCGTTGAGCGTCACGTTGGCAAGGATGCTGTCCTGCAGGAAGCTTTCGATATCGTTGCTCCGAAGGCCCTCAACAATGCTTTTGATGAGCAGAAGATCGAGCCGGTAACGCGTCCGAATGTTGACATCGTTACGCTCGAAGAGGGCAAGGACCTCGTCTTCAAGGCTACGGTTACGCCGCGTCCGGAAGTTAAACTCGGCGAATACAAGGGCCTTAAAGTAGAGAAGGCTGCCGTCAACATCACGGATGAGGATGTTGAGAAACAGCTCAAGACGTTCCAGGACCGTCAGGGCAAGCTCGTTGACGCTCCGGAAGGTGCAGAAGTCAAAGACGGCGACTTCACGACGCTCGATTTCAAGGGTTTTGTCGATGGCGAAGCTTTCGACGGCGGCGAAGGCAAGGATTATCCGCTGCAGATTGGTTCCAAGAGCTTCATCCCGGGCTTTGAGGATCAGCTCATCGGCGCTAAGATCGGTGAAGAGCGTGACGTCAACGTCAAGTTCCCGGAAGAGTACCATGCCAAAGAGCTCGCTGGCAAAGACGCTACGTTCAAATGCACGATCCGCAGCATCAAGACGAAAGAGCTGCCGGCTATCGATGACGAACTCGCTAAGAAAGTCAGCAAGTTCCAGACTCTTGACGAGCTCAAGGCTGACATCCGCAAGAACCTCGAAGAGAACGCAGAGCGCACGGCTGAGAACGACCAGAAGAGCGCTGCCATCGAGATGGCTACGAACAACATCACGGTTGACATCCCGGCTGTCATGATTGACAACCGCGTAACGGCCATGATTCAGGAAATGGCTATGCGCCTTGAGCAGCAGGGCATGAAGCTCGAGCAGTACCTGCAGTACGCCGGCACGGACATCGCCAAGATCCGCGAACAGTATCGCGAGACGGCTGAGAAGAACGTCAAGACGGATCTCATGCTCGAGGAAGTTGCCAAAGCTGAGAACATTAAAGTAGAAGGTAAAGATCTGGATGCTGAGGTCGCTGCTATGGCAGCTGCTTATGGCGCTACGCCGCAGCAGGTCCAGAAAATCATCAAAGAACAGGGCCGCATCGGCGATCTGGCTGCATCCGTACTCCGCAAGAAGACGGCACAGTTCATCATCGACAACATCGCTGAATAATCGCCCTGATATGGGGGTATACCTATGAGTTATGTACCAATGGTCGTAGAGCGTTCCAACACGGGTGAGCGCGCGTATGATATCTATTCGCGTCTTTTAAAGGACCGCATCATCTTTTTGGGCGGGCCGATTGACGACGCTGTCGCCAATACGGTCGTTGCACAGCTCTTGTTCCTTGAATCCGAAGATCCGGACAAGGACATCCATCTGTACATCAACAGCCCGGGCGGTGTCGTCACGGCAGGTCTGGCTATCTATGATACGATGCAGTACATCAAGCCGGATGTTTCGACGATTTGCATTGGTCAGGCTGCGAGCATGGGCGCACTGCTCCTTACGGCAGGTGCCAAAGGCAAGCGCTATGCGCTGCCGAATGCCCGCATCATGATTCATCAGCCGCTTGGCGGCGCACAGGGCCAGTCGACGGATATCCAGATTCAGGCGCGCGAGATTCAGCGCATCCGTGAAGTCATCAACGATATCCTCGTAGAGTCGACGGGCAAGGACCGCGAGACGGTCGTTGCCGATACGGAACGCGATAACTTCATGACGGCTGCAGAAGCCAAGGCTTATGGCCTCGTCGACGAAGTGATCACTCGTCCGGCAGGCTCTTCCAAGAAGGGTAAGAAGTCAGAAGCCAAGGCGTAAGAGGTGAGGTCATGTTGAAGTTTGGGGATGAAAAAGGCCAGCTCAAGTGCTCGTTCTGCGGCAAGACGCAGGACCAGGTGCGCAAGCTGGTAGCCGGTCCTGGTGTTTACATCTGTGATGAATGCATCGAGCTCTGCAACGAAATCATCGAAGAGGAATTCAACGACGATGTCGAGGTCGAGCTCAAGGACGTCCCAAAACCGAAGGACATCCGTGCAATCCTTGACCAGTACGTCATTGGACAGGACGAGGCTAAAAAGACCTTGTCCGTGGCTGTCTACAACCATTATAAACGCATCAATATGGGTCAGGGCAAAGCAGCGGAGGATGTGGAACTTGCAAAATCCAACATCCTCATGATTGGCCCGACGGGCAGCGGCAAGACGCTTTTGGCGCAGTCGCTCGCACGTATTCTCAACGTGCCGTTTGCCATCGCGGACGCGACGGCGCTGACGGAAGCCGGTTATGTCGGTGAAGACGTTGAGAATATCCTGTTGAAGCTCATTCAGGCCGCCGACTACGATGTCGAGAAGGCCGAGCGCGGCATCATCTACATCGATGAAATCGATAAGATTGCGCGCAAATCCGAGAATCCGTCCATCACGCGCGATGTGTCGGGCGAGGGCGTCCAGCAGGCGCTTTTAAAGATTCTCGAAGGAACGACGGCTTCCGTACCGCCGCAGGGCGGCCGCAAGCATCCACATCAGGAGCTCATCCAGATTGACACGACGAATATTCTCTTTATCTGCGGCGGTGCCTTTGACGGCATCGACAAGGTCATTGAGTCGCGTCTCGGTCAGAAGCAGATGGGCTTTGGTGCGCCGATTAAGTCGAAGCGCCAGAAGAGCATCGGTGATACGCTGCGCAAAGTGCTGCCGGAGGACCTCTTAAAAAGCGGCCTGATTCCGGAGTTCATCGGCCGTCTGCCTGTCGTCGTGACACTCGACGCGCTCGATGAAAACGCACTCGTGAACATCCTGACCCAGCCGAAGAACGCTCTCGTCAAGCAGTATCAGAAGCTCCTCGAACTCGACGGAGTCAAGCTGACGTTTGACGACGACGCCCTGCGCCAGATTGCCAAAGAGGCACTGAAGCGCAAGACAGGGGCCCGCGGCCTGCGCTCCATCATCGAGGGCATCATGCGCAATGTCATGTATGAAGTCCCCTCGATTGAAGGCGTGACGGCCTGCCGGGTGACGAAGGATGTCGTCACATCCAAGAAAGATCCGATCCTGACCATCGACGAAAAGGCGAAGGCCAAGAGTAAGGACGGAAAAGAAGAATCTGCCTGAGGCGGATTTTAGCAAGGCGCTGCCAAGGCAGCGCCTTGTATTTTATATAGATTTATTTGTTAAAGGAGGGAAAGATATGCCGGAAAAGAAGACATTGCCGCTTTTGCCGCTGCGCGGCATGGTGGTATTTCCCTATATGATCATTCATCTCGACGTCGGCCGTGAACGGTCGCTCGCGGCTCTCGAAAAAGCCATGGTCGGCGACCGCCGCATTATGCTGACGGCGCAGCGCGATGCCGACCAGGATGACCCGAAGCGCGAGGATATTTACCCGATTGGCACGGTCGTCTCCATCAGCCAGCTCATCAAGATGCCGGGAGGCACCGTCCGCGTGCTCGTCGAGGGCGAGAAACGCGCGGCCATCGAGGAATACCGTTCCCTGGATGATTACGACGAGGTCGATGTCGAGGTCTACACGGACCCGATTGATACATCCCTGCCGATGGAAGCCGCGACGCGTGCGGTCATCCACGAATTTGAAGAATGGGTCAAGATTTCGAGGAAGATTCCGGAGGAGACATTGGTCTCCGTTGCCATCATCGACGATGCCGGCCGTCTGGCTGACCTCATCGCGAGCCATTTGAACCTCAAGCTCGAGGTGCGTCAGGAGCTCATTGACTGCATCGATGTCAAGGAACGCCTGAAGAAACTCTACGAGGTCCTCGCGCGCGAGCTCGAAATCCTGCACATGGAGCAGAAAATCAACGTCAAGGTCCGCCAGAAGATGGACAAGATGCAGCGCGACTATTATCTGCGCGAACAGATGAAGGTCATTCGCAAGGAACTCGGCGACAAGGACGACATGGCCTCGGACATCGAGCTTTACCGCGAAAAACTAAGCGAGGGCAAATATCCGGACGAAGTCAAGAAGGCCGTGGAGCGCGAGCTGCATCGCCTTGAGAGCATGAACAGCATGAACACGGAGACAAGCGTCATCCGCAATTATGTCGAATGGCTCTTGGAGCTGCCGTGGGAAAAGGAATCGAAAGATACCGTCAGCATTGAGAAGGCCGCGAAAATCCTCGACCATGACCATTACGGCCTGAAGAAAGTTAAGGACCGCATCCTCGACTTCCTCGCCGTGCATCAGCTGGCAAAAGACAAGAGTGCGCCGATTCTCTGCCTCGTCGGTCCGCCGGGCGTCGGCAAGACGTCGCTGGCAGCCTCTGTCGCGAGAGCCACGGGGCGCAAATTCATCCGCGCCTCGCTCGGCGGCGTGCGCGATGAAGCCGAAATCCGCGGCCACCGCCGCACGTATGTCGGGGCCATGCCGGGCCGCATCATCGAAGGCATCCGCAACGCGGGCACGCGCAATCCGGTCTTTCTGTTGGATGAGGTCGACAAACTCTCGATGGATTACCACGGCGACCCGTCGTCGGCGCTTCTTGAGGTCCTCGACCCCGCTCAGAACAAGACGTTCAGCGACCATTTCATCGATATCCCGTTTGACCTTTCGAAGGTCTTCTGGATTGTCACGGCCAATGACCTCGGCAATATTCCGCGTCCGCTGCGCGACCGCATGGAAATCATCACGCTTTCGAGCTACACGGAATACGAGAAACTCGAAATTGCCAAGCGCTATCTCGTCGCGCGCCAGCGTGAAGAAAACGGCCTGACGGGCAAAGATGTCCACTTTGGCGCGGGCGTACTGCAGGAAATCATCGAGTACTACACGCGCGAGTCGGGTGTGCGCGAGCTCGAACGCCTGATTGGCCAGGTCTGCCGCAAGGCCGCACGCAAAATCGTCGAAGGTGCAGACAGGCCCATCCGCGTGACGAAGCACAATCTGCCGGACTTCCTCGGCCGTCTCAAATACCTCGAGACGAAGGCCGAGAAGGAGCCGCAGGTCGGCGTGGTCACGGGTATGGCCTGGACTGAAGTCGGCGGCGACATCCTGCCGACCGAAGTCACAGTCCTCAAGGGCAAGGGCAAACTCATCCTCACGGGCCAGCTCGGCGACGTCATGCAGGAATCGGCACAGGCCGGACTTTCCTACATCCGCAGCCGTGCCGACAAACTCGGCCTGCCCGAGGATTTCTACGAAAAAGATGATATCCACATCCATTTACCGGAAGGCGCCGTGCCGAAAGACGGTCCGTCGGCCGGCATCACGATGGCCACGGCCATGATTTCGGCCCTGACGGGCCGCAAAGTCCGCAGCGATGTCGCCATGACGGGGGAAATCACCCTGCGCGGCAACGTCCTGCCGATTGGCGGCCTCAAGGAAAAGGTGCTCGCAGCTTACCGCGAGGGCATGAAGACCATCATCCTGCCGCAGGAAAATGTCCGCGACATCGAGGACATCCCGAAGCCCGTGCGCGACAAACTCGAATTCGTGCCGGTCAAGCACATGGACGAAGTCCTGAAAGTCGCTTTGCTGCCGAGAGAAGATAACGAAGATAAAGAAACTCCAGAAGAGAAAAAAGCGGCCAAAACAGAGGCAAAAGAATCCGCAGAAAGTGCGGAGCAGGCAGATACAGCAAACAAAGAGGAAAGGGGCTGAGCTTATGCCGGAAATGCCAGAAAAAAAGGCGGTCGAAAGTGTCATCATCACGCAGGGCAAGTACATTGCCTCGGCTGTCAAAAAAGACCAGTACCCTGAGCGCGAACTGCCGGAGGTCGTCTTCATCGGGCGTTCCAATGTCGGCAAATCCTCGCTGATTAACTCTTTGACGCGTATCCGCGGCCTGGCGCGCGTTTCTTCCCAGCCGGGCAAGACGCAGACCATCAACTTCTTCGAGCTCACGGCCAAAATTCTCGACAAGGAGACGAACGAAGAAGCCATCCGCAAGGATTTTTACCTCGTCGACCTGCCGGGCTACGGCTATGCCAAGACGGGCAAGGAACGCCGCAAAATCTGGAAAAAATTCATCGACGAATACCTGTTGACCTCGCCGCAGCTGCAGTTTGTCTGTCAGCTTATCGATATCCGCCATGAGCCCATGGCCTCCGATATCGAGATGTTCAACTGGCTCGTCGGGAACAATATTCCGGTGCTCATCGTGGCGACAAAGGCCGACAAGCTCGGCAAAAACGCCCGCCAGAAGAATATCGCGGCCATCCGCCGCGCGCTCGGCGTCAAGGAGCTCTCCATCCTGCCGTATTCTTCCGTAAAAAATGAAGGGCGTTCAGATTTACTTGACGTCATACGGGATATTCTAGTATAATAAAGATAACGAAAGATGAATTGGATTCACGTTTCGCGTGAGTCCAATTTTTTTTAGAGCTGTGTACTTATATTATAGGAAGAAACGAGCAATTATATCATGGGGGAGAGCATCATGGAGCTGACATCGTTTGACAAGTCTTTGCTGAATCTGCTGCAGGGCAATCTGCCCGTCTGCAGCCGTCCGTTTGCGGCACTCGCTGAAAAACTCGGCACGACGGAAGAGCACGTGCTCGAACGTCTGCAGGTCCTGAAAAAAGAGGGGTATCTGCGCCGCATCGGCACGTTCTTCAATTCTGCGCGTCTCGGCTACAAGGGCACGCTCGTGGCCCTGCGCGTCGACCCGGACAAGATGAAGGCTGTCGCCGAGGCCATCAACCGCTATCCGGGGGCCACGCACAATTATGAGCGTGAGGGCCGCTACAATCTCTGGTTCACGCTGCTGACGCCGGCACTGGACAAGGAACGGGAAATCCTCAAGGAAGTCAAGGCTCTGCCAGGCGTGGAGAGCATGCTGAACCTCAAGGCTCAGAAAAAGTATAAGATCAACGTACAGTTTAAATTGGCCTGAGACGCAGCAGCTGCGGTCAGAAAGCAGAATCTGCAAATTTAAGAGAAGGGGAGTGTCAGCCTTTTATGGCAGAAGATACGGCAATGAATGAACTCGATAAAAAAATAGTCTGTGCCCTGCAGGGGGATTTTCCGCTCGTCGCAGAGCCGTATAAGGTACTGGCCGAAGAGGTCGGCATCAGCGAAGAACTCTTCCTCGAGCGCGTCAAGGCTTTGTCCGCGGAAAAGAAAATCCGCAAAATGGGCGCCGTGCTGCGCCACCGCGAAGTCGGCTTTTCGTCAAATGTCCTCGTCGCCTGGGAAGTGGACCCAAAGAGGCTTGACGAAGTCGCAAAGAAAATGGCGGAGTCACCGTCTGTATCCCACTGCTACGACCGCACGACGGCACCGGACTGGCCGTATAATCTCTACACCATGGTGCACGGCCACAGCCGCGAGGAATGCGAGAGCATCGTTGCAGGTCTGGCAAAAGAAACGCATGTCGAGAACCGCGCCATGCTCTACACGAAACATGAATGGAAAAAGGTTTCGATGAGGTACTTTCAGGAATAAAAGCATAACGATATTGAGAAAGGGCTGTCCTGCGGGGCAGCTCTTTTTTTTATCTTCATTTTGTGGTAAAATGTTAACTATGTTCAAGTCGGGAAGAACTATGTTTTTCCTATTTTACGATAACAATAACAGGGAAAAGGTGAATATCCTATGGTTTCTGAAAAAATGTATGAACTCGGCACAAAAAAGTCGACAATCCGCACGATTTTTGAATTCGGCCGCAAGCGCGCAGCCGAAGTAGGCGAGGAAAATATCTTTGACTTCAGTCTCGGCAATCCGAACGTGCCGACGCCGGAGTTTGTCAAGGACGCGGCCATCGACATCCTGCAGACGATGCCGCCCGAGGCCGTTCATGGCTATACGATTGCACCGGGCAATCCGCAGGTCCGCGAGACGCTCGCGCAGAGCATCAACGAACGCTTTGGCACGCATTTTGCCGGCAAGAACCTCTTTATGACGGCCGGTGCGGCTGCTGCCATCACAATCTGCTTCAAGGCCCTCTGTGAGGAAGGCGATGAATTTGTCACGTTCGCGCCGTTCTTCCCTGAATACCGCTGCTTTGTTGAGTCCGTCGGCGGCAAGCTCGTTGTCGTGCCGGCCCGCGTCGAGGATTTCCAGATTCAGTTCGACAAATTCGAGGCGCTTTTGACGCCGCACACGAAGGCCGTCATCGTCAACTCACCGAACAATCCGAGCGGTGCTGTTTACTCCGAAGAGACGATTAAGGAGCTCGCTTCCATCCTTACGCGCAAGGAAAAGGAATACGGCCATCCGATTTACATCATCTCCGATGAACCGTACCGCGAGATTGCCTATAAGGGCAACACGGTGCCGTACATTCCCCTTTATTACCGCGATACGCTCGTCTGCTACTCGTACAGCAAATCATTCTCGCTGCCGGGCGAACGCATTGGCTACATCGTCGTGCCGGATGAGCTTGAGGGCTCTGACGTCGTCTACGGTGCCATTGCCGGTGCTGCGCGCGTGCTCACACACGTCAACGCTCCGTCCCTCTGGCAGCTCGTCGTGGCCCGCTGTGCAGGCAAGCCGTCGGACATTTCGACGTACGAGAAAAATGGCAAAATGCTCTACGACGGCCTGATTGAGGCCGGCTTCACCTGTGTCAAGCCGCAGGGCGCGTTCTATCTTTTCCCGAAGGCACTTGAAGACGACGACTATGCGTTCTGTGAGCGCGCAAAGAAATACGACCTGCTGCTCGTACCGGGCACGGACTTTGGCTGCCCCGGTTATTTCCGCGCTGCCTACTGCATCAAGACGGATACAATCCGGCGTTCGCTGCCGCTGTTCAAGAAGCTGGCTGAGGAATACCGCCAGTAAGATGTCTCCTGCTTAGCTTCGGAGAAATCACTGCATATATTTTAAGGGAAAATGATTTTCTGACAGCAACAGGGAATCATTTTCTTTTTTTAAGAAAAATTAAGGAAAATATAAGGTGTTTTGTGTTAGAATATAAGACATGTTTGGGGAATATATAATACATATGTGTGACATATGCATGCGAAGGTGATAAGAGTATGGGTTTTGTTATTTTTCAGGTTGATGGCGCTTGCTGCAAAGCTGCCGGAGAGCTGCAAGGCAGAGGGGAGGCCCGCAGATGGAGATAGAACGCCAGTTTTTGATTGCGGTCATTCCCGTGCTGCCGCAGGAGTACGATTCCATCCTGCAGGGCTATGTATCCCTGCTGCCGGAAATCCGCATCCGGCAGGTCCGCAAACCGGACAACCAGGAATTTTTTTATTTGACGGTCAAACGCGGCAAGGGCCTCATGCGCGAGGAATGGGAGACCAAGATCTCTTCGCGCGAGTTTTCGCACCTTGTCGAGCGTCTCGAGCCCGACACGCTGTTCATTGAGAAACGGCGGTACTATCTGCCGCTTGATGATGGGCACGTCGCAGAGTTCCACCGCCATGAAGCCGCGCTCAAAGGGTTCAATTACGTTGAAGTGGAGTTTTCTTCCGAAGAAGAAGCAAACGCCTTTGAGCCGCCTGCATGGTTCGGACGCGAGGTCACGGAGGACCCGCGCTTTACCTACGGCCGTCTGGCCGCCGAAAACGGCATGGAATTAGCGAAAAAAATCATGGCTCAGCCGTATAACGACATTATGCCGGCAGAGGACGAAGAGTAAACGAATAGGGCTGCTGTCACAGCAGCATAAAGAAGAAAACCAGTTCTGAGATTTAAATCCTTGAAGTCTCAGGACTGGTTTTTTTTATTTTTTTACATTTGTAAAGGGATTTTAATGACAAATTTTATACATTTAAGGACGCATTTTACATGTTCGGTCTTGTTCTATTACGTTTTTCGGCAGGCCTTCATTTTTCTGCGATTGTAATATGTTATAATTAATTATAGCAGAAGAAGAATACGATTAAACTTGATGAAGAAATAAGAGCAAAAACGATATACGCAATACGGAGAAAGGGGCCCCGTTATGAGAGTCATGAAAGTTATGAGAGGATCTAAACGTTTGATTCGGCAAAAACACGGCCTTTGTCTGGCCGTTTCCCTGACGCTTTGTTCCCTGCCATGGATGACGGCCATGGCTTTTGCGGCACCTGCCGAGGGGAGCAGTGCACCGCCCTCGGTGCGTCCGGCGGGCTACAATGATTCCGGTGCGCAGCTCAGCCGCACGCGTTCGTACCTTGCTTATCAGCAGGCGAAGGAAAGACTGGCCAAGGAGCATGAAGGGGCCGTCCTTTCGGGACAGAACGATGCGGAGACGCAGCCGGGGGAGGACACCACCTTTACGCTCAAAAAAATTGAGATGACATCATCGGCCATCCTGACAGATGAAGAGCTTCAGTCCATTGAGCATCCGTATATTAATCAAAATATTTCCATAAAAGACCTCTATGCCATCCTCAGTGAAATCAATGCCCTCTATCAGAAAAAAGGATACATCACCTGCCGGGCCTTTCTCGGCGAACAGACCATCCATGACGGCGTCGTGCACATTGAGCTTTTGGAAGGGAAAACAGGAGAAGTCCGGCTCGAGGGAAATGACACGACGCGTCCCGATTATATCCGGAAGAGAATTTCCCTGCCGGAAGGCGGGATTGCCAATGTCCGTGAACTCAATAAGGAAATCCTGCGCTTCAACGCCACAAATGACGCCCAGCTGCACATCGCCCTGAAAGCCGGCACTAAGACCGGCACGACGGATTATATCATCACGGCGCGCGAGCCGCAGCAGCAGGTATTTGGCGTGGTCGCAGACAATGCGGGCTCGAAGTCGAGCGGCCTTTACCGCGGCGGTGTATTCTGGCAGGACCGCAGCCTGACTGGGAACCGCGATACCCTGTTCCTGAGTTCGATGTTCTCCCAGGGCACGAAATCGTTTGCCGCCGGCTATACGGCACCGATGAACCATCAGGGCAGCAAGATTGGCCTGAACTACAGCACGAACAGCGTGCATATCACGGATGGCCTTTTGGAGCCGCTTGAAGTCCGCGGCCATTCGTATGCCTATGACTTTTTCATGACGCATCCAGTCGTCACGAGTGAGACCGTGCGTTCGGAAATCGGGCTCGACTACGGCTATCAGCATTCGCGTACGGATTTTCTCGGCAATCCCTGGGTCGACGACACGGTGCAGACGCTGCAGGTCTTCTACGACCAGCTCGACTACGGCCGCTCAACCATCTGGTACCAGAAGCACGGCTATGCCATCGGCAAGTACCAGGATATCAATGGCGGGAACCGCGACTTCGGCAAATACAATTTCAACGGGCTTTTCCGCAAGCATTTTGACCACGGCCAGTCATGGAATATCCGTTTGGAAGGACAGCTCTCGAGCACGCAGTACCTGCCATCGGCCGATATGTTCTACATCGGCGGCCTCTACAGCGTCCGCGGCTATACGGAAAGCCTGCTCGGCGGGGATGGCGGCTTCTCGGGAAGCCTCGAATACGGCGTGCCCATCTCGAAGGACAAGCGCTATGAAACATTCTTCTTCCTCGATGGCGGCCGCGTCTGGGGCTCGAGTGCCTTCGGCGACCGCAGCCTTGTCGGTGCAGGCTTTGGCCTGCGCGGCAGTTTGAATGAACACGCTTATCTCAACGTCAGTCTGGGGTTCCCTCTGATTCGCACCATCAACGAGGAAGAGCAGAGCAGGGCCCGCGTCCATTTTTCGTTTAACAGTCAATTTTGACGGAGGATGCCATTATGAGCTACAATCGACAGTTCCAGCGCCGGAATGACCGCAATGAAATGAAAATGAAAATAAAAACGAGCGCGAAACGAAATGATACTCCCCTGACCCGCAAAGTCGTCGCAGCCGTTACGGCCCTCGGCTTTTTTGCCACGCCGTTTTCGGCGCCTGTGGCCCTGGCCGGCAAAATCACGGATTCGAGCGGGCATGATTATACGCCCAACAACAATGTATATGACATCTACGCCCAGAAATACAACAGCGATGGCAAGAACATCGCAGTGAACCAGTTCCAGAAATTCCAGCTCGATGCCAATAAGATTGCCAATATGTACTTCCGCACGGCAAAGGATGCAACAGAAGCAGCGAACCTGCTGAACTTCGTCGATACGCGCATCGACATCAACGGCACCTTGAACGCCATCCGCAACAAGCAGATTGGCGGCAATCTTTTCTTCCTGAGCCCCGAGGGCATGGTCGTGGGCAAGGGCGGCGTCATCAATACGGGCTCGCTCTATGTGATGGCTCCTTCCCTGACTCAGGATTATATGGATGCGGACCAGAGATCGTATAACATCTTAAAAGGAAATTTTGCAACAGGTGCTTACGGGAATACGGAACTTGAGGCCATCAAGAACGGGTCTGCCAATATCCGCATCAATCCCAGCGGCACCATCAGCGTGCTCGGCAAGATCAATGCCACAGATGAGGTGAAACTCTATGCCGGCAAGGTAGCTGTGGGCAAAAATCTGACTAAAGATACCATTGACGATACGGCTGCCGGCGGCATCGAAAAAGGAGCTGCCATCAATACGGGCATTACGGACTTCTCGCAGGTGGTGAAACTGACTGCGGAACAGCAGAAAGCGGCCGGACTGGATAAGCTTACGGCCACCCGGAACGGCAGCGGGGACGTGGTCCTCTCTGCCCGCTCCGACGCGGCCAACAGCCTGGACCAGGCATTTAATGACCTGGTGAATACTACCGGACTTTTGAAGAGCACGGACATCAACATCCCCAAGACCATTACGGCCAGCGTGGAAAACTATGGCACTGTGACGGCAAAAGGCGACGCCGCCCTGACCGCCAAAGCCACCAACGGCTATTTCAAGGAAGGGGACGAAACGTATTCCAGCAATGCCAGCGGCTTCGCCCAGACCGTGGCCAAAGTGGATGTACAGGGAAATGTGACGGCAGACGGCGCCGCAACGATGACGGCCACTGCCGACAATACCTATGTGGACAGCGGCAATTCCGTAACGGATCAGGCAGGCTCTTTCCTCAGTTATGCCACGCCAGTGGGTGCCAATGTGATGCTGCTCAAAAATGAAGCGAGCGTCACGGTAGGAAAAGATGCTGAAGTGACAGGCGCTTCTGTTAAGGCTGAGGCAGATGCCAATCTCGACGGTACAGCCGGCGTTGTGGCTTCCGGCAAGAAATACATCAAAAAAGTACCAAGTGCCATTCCTTCCACAGGGGTGAGCTATGCCCAGGTGGATAACAAGGCCACCGTCCAGATTGACGGCAAGGTGAAGGCCACGGGGAAAAATACCACAGACAGTGATAACAAAAAGCAAGAAGCCCTGCAGGTACAGGCCAAGGCCACTTCGTCCGTGACCAACAGTGCCAATGCGATTGTGAGCGCGGGTATGCTCGGAGCCGGTTCTTCCAGCGTTGTGGCCGCCGTGGCGGTGACGAACAGCGACAACAATGCCCAGATTAAAGTAAACGGCACGGCCGAAGCTGCAGAGGGCAGCGTGAAGATGGATGCCGCTGCTGAGCAGAGCCTCAATACATCGGCCGCAGCCCAGGCCCCGGATTCCACCGTAGGCGCGGCGGCCGTGGATGTCATGGTCCATGATGGCGATGCTTCCGTCAACGTGCAGGGCACGGTCAAGGGAAAAGAGGATGTGACCCTGACGGCCACGAACCATACGGCGGAAAATACCCACAGCGCCAACAACAACCTGGGACAGGGCAAATTCAAGGCCCAGCTCATGAAGGGCGTCATGAAGGCCGCCGACGTACAGGGCATCGTGGGCAAGGTCAAGGAAAATCCTCTGGTGAAGGACGCGTTGAGCAAGGCTTCCAAGAGTACGGACACGGCTGCGTCAAGCGGCTCCACAAGCTCCAAATCCCTGACGGATGCCCTTGGCAATACCCTGTCTGTCGGTGCGGCCATCACCGTGGCCGACGAAACGACCACGGCCAAGGTAAGTTTCGGCAAAAATTCTGTGACAGAAGCCACGAATGGCTCCCTCTCGGCAACGGCCAGCAATACGGTCTATGACACCTTACTGACCGCGAATGGCGTCACCAACAGTTTTAAGAATAAAGACAGCGATTCCGATACGGTGACCATCGCTGTGGGAACCGTGTTTGGCGGCATGAAGAATTCGGCCAGCGTCACGGTAGAAGACGGGACTAAAGACAAAAAGGCCCAGCTGAAGGCCGGCACAGACCTCTCCCTTACGACCACTTCCCGCATGGACTACAACCGGGTGACGGAGATTAAGAAGGGGCTCGATGAAAGCATCGCGGCCGTCAAATCGGCAGCTGCAGATATGAAGAACTGGGAAGAGATGGGCCAGCTTCCTGAACTCAAAGAACTCTATGATGAGCTGGTGACCTTGGAAGAGACCTTCGAGGGGATCAGCAAGACTTTCTATACGAACTATCTGAAGCATGCTCCGGACGGAACGAACCTCACAGCGGATGGGACAATCAACGAAGTGACGAACCTGGCGGCCACCAGCTGGAATCTGTACAACCAGTTTATGGAACTGCAGAACAAGGCTATGACTCTCTACCAGGATATCCAGGCCCAGGATCCGCTGCGCGCGGTCAAGGAAGAAGTACAGACGAAAATCACGAACCTGCTGACCAGCCCGATGGATGTGGTCAGTGCGTCCATGGAATATCTGAGCCCCAACAACTATGCCAATATCGCAGCCACGGCCTCGGCCAAGGGCGGCGAGGATACGGCAGCAGCCACGGCGGCTTCCGTCACCGTTTCGGATTTCAACTTCGACAGTCAGGTACAGGTGGGTAAAAATGCCCAGCTGACGGCCGGCGATACCCTGAACCTCAAAGCCGACGAAGCCATCAAAGATGTGACCATGACGGGCAAGAGCAAATTCTGGAAGAACGATGCGGCCACGGGCAAGTCGGACGGCGTGGGCCTTGGCGGCAGTTTCAATTATCAGGATTTTGACAACAACACGCTTGTCCAGGTGGGCAAAGGCGCGAGCCTGACCGCCGGAGATATGGCCCTTAAGAGCTCCTCCAACGTGTTCCATACGGGCGTCATGCTGTCTGCCGGCAAGGCGGACGGCTCGGCCATCAATGGCATGATGGCCCTGACAAGCAGCGACAGCTCGAACAAGGTGTTGGTGGATAAAGACGCCCTTTTGAAGGCCGTGAAGGATGATGCCAAGAATCACAAAGGCAGCATTGCCATCACGGGCTACAACAATACAAATGTAAATAATGCCATCCTGTCTTTGGCGGCTGGCAGCGGTGCGGCTGCAGCCGGCATGGCCGCGGCCGTGAACAACATTGATGTGACCAACCGGGCCGCCGTGGAAAATCTTTCCCCGGGCGATGATGACGACGACAAGGGCCAGATTGAAGCCGCTTCCCTCGATGTCAATGCGGAAACCACGGGCCTTTTAAACGCCGTCAGTGTGGCCGGCGGCGTGACCTCTGCAGGCACGGAGCCGGAAAAAGGCAAGACGGAAACGGGCGGCATGAGCAGCGTGGGCAACCTGTTCGGCAAGGTGACGAACCCTGTGGGGACCGTCACCTCGGCTGTGGGAACCGTCTCCAATAAGGTAAAAGACGCCATCACCTGGGTCAACACCGGCGGCAAGAGCCAGGGCGGCACAAAGACCCCTGTGCCCACGAAGTCGGACACGGCGCCTTCCTTCAGCCTGGCCGGGGCCGGAAGCCTTTCCCTGAATCTCGTGGACGATACCACGCAGGCCGTGGTGGATGGAGCCACGGTGAAACTGAATAACGACGGGGCCATGAACGTAGGTGCCCGTGATACGGCCTATGTAGGAGCCTACAGCGGCGGTGCGGCCATTTCCCTGCGCAAGGGCAAGAGCAATAAAGAGAGCACCAACGTGGCGTTCAGCGGCGCCGTGGGCATGAATTCTATCGACAACACCATTGAGGCCGCCGTAAAGAACAGCACCATTACGGGCGTGAAAAATCTTGACATCGAAGCCCTGAGCGGCGGCACGTCCGTGGCAGCCGGCACAGCCCTGGCCCTCACGAAGAGCAGTCAGCCCGGCAACAACTTTGCCGGCGGGGCTTCGGCTTCGGTGAATCTGATTGACAAGAATGTCAAGGCTTTGTCGGAAAACAACACGGTGACCGGCAAAGCGGCCACGGAAAAAGCAAAAGTCGATGTGACAGCCTACGAAAGCGACCTGCAGGTCACGGGCGGTGTCAATGCCGACGTGGCTATTGGCGGCGGTAACGCGGCTGGCGGCAGCCTGACCATAGCGAACATCAAGAACAATCTCGAAGCCGGCATTCACGGCGGTACGTATACCAACATCGGGGATGCCAAGGTACAGGGCCTGCTGGCTACCAAACAGATTTCGGCGGCCATTTCTGCCGGCGTAGCCGTGGGCGGCGGAGACAAGAATACGGACAACGCCTTCACGGGGGCCATGCTCTACAACGGACTGCACAATACGGTCAGTGCGAATATTTCGAATACTGCCAATATCACGGCGGATTCCATCGCCGTAAAGGCGCACGATACCACGAGCGGCTCGGATGAGGCCAAAGCGTACCAGGATAAGCTCGGGAATTACAAAGATAAAGAAACCATGCTCCAGAATGCGGGCATCGATACGGACGGTTCTTCCTATTATAAGACCTCCGACAGCAGCAATGGCCTGGATATGGCCGGAGAAACAGTGGATTTTGACGGCAATAAGGGCAGCCTGAGTGTGGGCGCCGCCTTTGTCGTGACCGGCTCCAAGGACAACGCGGCCGGCGCGGCCGTGAACGTGGCCAATCTCGACAATAATTTTACGGCCAAAATCGATGGTTCGGCCCTGACGGCAGATAGCATTACCGCTCAGGCTGAGGCAGACAGTTTGGCCGTGAACGTGACGGCCGGTGTGGCCGCCGGGGCCAAGGACTTCGGCGGGATGGGCAGCGTGACCTGGCAGGATCAGAATAATGCGATTCAGGCCCAGGTGACGGATTCTTCCCTGACCGCGGACAAGCTGAACGTGAATGCTTCCAACAATACTCAGGCTGTGAACGTGGCCGGCTCCGTGGCCTACGGCAAGACAGCAGGCATCGGCGCAGCCCTGGCCTATAATGGCCTGGACAATCACATCGGTGCCTACCTGGCCGGCGGCAGCGTAACGGCGAAAACGCCTGCTGCCGGTGTGAGTGTGGACGTCGAAGGTAAAAATACAGGAAAGATTTATGGTCTCGGGGCAGCCGTAGCCGCCAGCCAGAAGACAGCGGTAAATGGCACCGTCGTCGTGAACCACGGCGGCAGTGACACGGAAGCTGCTATTGGTGAAGTGCGCGCCGAAGGCGGGACGAATACGGCAAAAGCGACTGCGGTCTCTAGTGCCAAAGCCGTGACGGTAAAAGCCGAAAGCGACGATGTGCGGGTAGCGGCTGCCGGCAGTGTCAGCGGCAGCGGCAAAGTGGCCCTTGGCGGCGCCGTGGCCTACAACGATGTGGGCGGCGCGTCCACGAGTACGGCAAAAGCCAGCCAGAAGACCCGCGCAGCTATGACGAAGACTACGCTGACCAACGTGACCGGCGGAACTGCGTCCGTCGAGGCCGTCGATGGCTCGAAAATGACCACGGCAGCCTTTGGCGTCGGCGGTGCCGGCAAGGTGGCCGTCCAGGGCGCAGCAGCTACGGCTCTTGTAAACAAGGCCGTGACGGCCGAAGTGCAGGATTTCACGGTCGACAAAGACGCGGACAAAGGGGCCACTTTGTCGGTCAAGGCGGACAGCCAGAGCACGATCAGCAGCTTGGCCGTCGTCGGTGCCGGCGGCGGTGACTTTGCCGGCGGCGCCGGTGTCAGCGTGAACCGGATCAATCAGGATACGAAGGCCTCCATGAGCGGCAGCACAGTAAAAGACAAACATACCACCGTGCAGGCAGCCGGGAATTCGGCCATTACTTCCGTGGGTATCGGCGCGGCCGTGGCCGGTAAGGCAGCCCTGGCCGGCAACATTGCCGTAAACCAGATCGGTAATGATGTGAAAGCGGCCGTGACGGGCAGCACCCTGACGAGCAGCGGCAATATCGGCGTGCTGGCAGACGGCAAAGAAACCCTGACGAACTTTGCCGGAACCGTGAGCGGCGCGGCCGGAAATGCCGGACTCGGCATGGGCGTCAGCTACAATGCCATCACGGGCGATACGGAAAGCACCGTAGCGGGCAGCACGCTGGAGGCCAAAGGCCAGGAAAATGAGACAGTCGGCGACAAGCAGAAAGGCGTGGCCGTGACGGCTGCCGGTACGCATAACCTGCAGAGTGTGGCCCTGACGGCCGGCCTGGCAGGTTCCGACAATGTGGCCGTGGGCGCGGCCGGCACCGTGACGGTCAACAATATCGGCGGCACGACCCGGGCGGCGGTGACCGATACGGACATCAATAAAAATCTCGACAACAGCACGGCTGATGACGTGGCCGTGAAAGCCCAGGATGTGACGAAGAGTGAAAGCCATGTCGGCTCCCTTGCTGTGGGCATCGGCGCCGATGGCGGCGCCGGCGTCAGCGCGGCTTCGGATACCCTGATTTTGAGCCGTAAGACGGCCGCGGAACTCAGCGGCACGAAGCCGAAAAGAGCGACGACTGTCAACGGCCGGAACATTTCCGTAACCGCGGACCAGCAGTCTACGGTCGTCACCAACGCCGACGGCGTAGCCGGTGCCGGCGGTGTTTACGGGGCAGGTGCAGTCGCAGCAACGGCAGCGGCCACCAAACTGGACGGCTCCGTCTCGGCCACGATGAAAAATATCACCAGCAAGAACCATGGCCTGGAAATCTCGGCCAAGCACGACCATAAGACCACCCTCGTCAGTGCTTCGGCGGCGCTGTCGGCGGCTATGGTTTCCGGCGCCGTCGGTGCCGGCGTGGGTGTCGTGAACGATGACTTTACCACGAATGCAGAACTTATGGACAGCGATGTCAAGGCGGACAAGGCGGAAGGCCAGATAGGTTCTGGTTCCGTGAAAGTGGCAGCCGACAGCAGCACCTCTGTCACGACGGTCGTGGCTGGTGTGGCCGGTTCCATGGGTGCGGCCGCTGCGACGATTTCTGTCAACAATTTGAACAGCCAAACTTCGGCTGTGGTCAAAGACAGCCTCGTCAGTGCCGAGCAGGATTTCACCGTGGATGCCCATAACAAGGTGAATACGAAGTTCAACGCGGCCACGATCGGTGCGGGCGGCGCCGCCATTGCCACGGGCGTGGGCGTCAACACCATCGGCACGTCTACACTTGCCAAGGTGGAGGGCAGCACCGTAAATGCCAAGACGGCAGACATCAAGGCCCGGGAAGAACTGGATGTGGACCAGAATATCGTAGGCGCTACTGTAGGAGGCATGGGCCTCAATGCTAACGTGATGGTGACCTCCATCGGCACCAAACTGGCCGATACCTATGGCAGCAGCGCGGACAAGGGGGCTTCCTTTGATACCGCCGCTGTGCTGCAAAAGGCCAATACGGCCCTGGATTCCCAGCAGACGGCTACTACCGATGACACCACGGCCAGCAGCAAGGTGGTCAAGGACACCCTCCACAATACGGATACGGGTGTCGAGAGCAAAGATGCTTCTGGCGTAAGTGCATCTTCGGGCAAGAGCGATGCCAAAGGCACGCAGGCAGCGGTGACGGATTCTGCCATCACCACTGAGGATACGCTTGCTCTCAGTGCCAATCGTCAGACCGATGCGAAAATCACGGCGGCTGCGGCCAGCGTCTCGGGCTCTTTCGGACTCAGTGCCACCGTGGCCGTTTTGGACGCGAAGAAAGATGCCGGCGTCAGCATCAGCGGCAGTACGCTGCAGGCAGAAAATGTTCTTTCTGCAGAGGCTAATCAGAGCGGCAAGACAAGCATCGATGCTTATCAGGCCAATATCGCCGGCGTGGCGGCTGTCAGCGCCGCTTATGCCCAGAGCAGTTCCAGCGGCGCGACAAAAGTCGAAACCGTGGATTCTACGCTGACTTCCGACAGCAAAGATATCACCATGAAGGCAGCAGACGCCTCTCAGACGGCTTCGTCGGTCTACGGCGCGACGGCAGGCCTCGTGACGGCCGGAGCCCTTGTCTCCAAAGCCGATAACACGAGTGATACGAATCTTGCCATCAAGGGAAGTACGCTGAATATGGCTCAGGGAACGGCTGACCTGCAGGCCGATAAGGCCAATGTCGTGACGGCCAAAACGTACGGCGGTTCCTTCGGCCTTGTCGGTGCCAACGGCGTCGTCGCCCTGGCAAGCGATGAGGGTTCAAGCAAGATTCTCGTCAGCCAGAGCGGCAGCGGGAAAAACAGCACCTTTGCAGGTCAGACTGTAAATTTGCAGGCCACGACCCGTCCGGCCGTCACGGCGGAAACGGGCAGTCTCTCCGTCGCCCTTCTCGGCAGCGCCAGTGCGTCTGCGGCAACGGCCTCGGCAAAAGGCGGGGCCAGTGTCCAGGCAGATGACGGCACGACCTTTGATGTGGACAAGGCCGAAATCGCGGCCAGCGCCGAAAGTCAGAATGGAGAAAACAACAGCGAAGCCAAGGTCAAGGGCTTTGCAGCAGCCGGCCGCGGCACGGCCGTCGTCAATGCGGCAAAAGCCAATATGGACATCGATACGGATGTGACGCTGGGCAAAGTTTCCTTCAAAAAAGATAAGGGCACGGCTCTTAGCGTGACTTCGGCCAATACGACGCAGACCGCAGCCGATGCCCGCGGCATCACCGTCGGCGGCCTTTTTGCCAGCGGCACGAATCTGGCCTATACGGGAAGTGGTACGGAAAAAGACGCCAATACCTCGACGATTACTTTGACTGGAGACAAGACGCAGCTGAGGTCCCTGTCCGTCAATGCCAGCGGCACGACGCACAATGTGACCACGGCCGACGGCAGCGGCGGCGGTATGGTCAGCGGCGACCTGGCCGGTGCTGTGGACAACAAGACATATACCAATAGTAAAGTCACCCTCAAAGGCAGCTGGGATGTGGCCGGCGACGTGGACATCCAGTCGGCTCAGACGGATCATATGGACCTCAATGCTGACGCCACGAAGGCAGCCGTCGTCGGAGCCAGTGCCACCAAGGCGGACAACACGGCCAATGGTGCTGCTGATGTCGTATTGACGGGCAGTCAGGTCACCAGCGGCGGCACGCTCACGGCCAAGGCGGACAGCAAGGCTGACTTCGGCCAGAATAAGGCGTATGCCGTTGAAGGCAGCGGCTACGGCGGTGTCGCGGTGCAGGGCGCCAAGCTCAATAACACGGTGAGCCGCACGTCTACCGTAGATGTCAGCAATGCTTCTCTTACGAGCAGCGGCAGCCAGACCCTGGCAGCAGAGGCAGGCGGCAAAATCAATGCGGCCGGCTATATCAAAGCAGCCGGCGCCGGCGCGGCTACCTGGGTGGATGTGGACAACAACCTGACCAGCCGGAATACCATCACGACCGATGGGAAGACCTCCCTGCGCACGGATGCGGCGGACAGTGATATCACCCTCGCGGCTGCGGACGACTGGGATGTGACGGCCAAAGGTGTGGCTGATACCCAGGGCGGTGCCGTCGGTGGTGCTTCGTCGGATGTCAAGAACACCCTGCAGCGGACGAACAAAGTTGATGTCCAGGGCAAAGTCTACAGTCTGGGTGATGTCAATCTCTACGCAGGCAAAGACGCGAACGGCGCCATGGACAACCTGGACCTTAATGTCGAATCGGAAGCCTACAACAAGACGGCACTCTCTGTCGCTGTCCCGAAATTCAAGGATACCCTGACTCAGGCCAACCAGGTCATTGTCGGCAAGGACGCGGAAATCGCCGGTGTCCGTCACGTCAATGCCTATGCCGATGAAGCCGGCAAATACCTGCGCGAACAGTCCGTGAAGTACACCTGGTATCACAGCGATGCCAATGAAAACTTCACGAGCACGTCCGTGGGCAAGAAGTCCGACAGCATCAACGACAAGACGGATAACTATGTACAGATTGACGGCAAGGTGACGGCCGGCGCCCAGAACAAACAGAAAATCGTCATCGGCGGCTCGGGCCAGACGGTCATCCTCGACAAGGATGAACTGGCTGCTGTCAAAGCCGTCAAGGGACAGGAAAATGCCGTCCAGAGACCGACGATTGACGCTTCGAGCGGCATCGACACGTCGAAGATCCGTTATGCGCGCATCGATTATGCCAATGCCCTGATGACACGCTACTATGAACTGGCTAAATTGATCAGCCAGTACAGTGACAGCAAGGACCTGACGGCTCTGAAAGGCTACCAGGATGAGCAGACGCGCATCTATAATGAACTCAACGACCTCGGCCTTCTTTCCGAGGTAACCGGCCCGGACAACAAGACCTATCTGGTGCCTGTCCAGGGCCTTACGGTGGATACTATCGTCCTGCCGGATATCGTCGCTTCGGGCGGCAATATCACGGTGGAAGCAGGCAGCCTGAAGGGCGCCGGTACGCTGAAAGCCCAGGGCAGTCCGGAAGTCACCGTGGAGAACCATACGAATCTTTATATGAAAGTGGGAGATGTCAAGGCCGTCAATCCGGGCGGTGAAATCCATTACAACGGCCAGTCGCTGGCCAAGGACGCTGCTGCTGTTATTAAGAGTGGCAATCAGGACAAGGCTGCGGCCGTCAACCTGATGGTCAGCACCGATGCTGCCACCAGTGCCGGCGGCACGGTCACCATAAAGAGCGACTACGGCACGGCCGCCATCAAGGCGAAAATCGATGAAGTCGATGCCGATAATAATCCGACAGGCAAAAAAGTCGATGCCGAGCTCGTCCCGAAGGCCGATATCGAAATCAACGGCAATGTTGAAGCGGAAAACGGCGTCGTCACGGTAGAAGATAAGAACTACAATATTCTCCTGCAGGGCGAAGGCAGCCGCACGGCGGAAGTCAACGGCAAGGAAATCCACCTGACGGCCGGCAAGAGCATCAGCCAGGGCTTTACCCAGGGCATCGTCAACATCGGCGGCAACCCGGAAGAGTTGTACAAAGACAAGTATTTCAACAGCGAAGTCAATGAATTCAACAATGCTTATGGTTATGAAAATACATCCCGGGTCCATCGGGAAGACCGGACGCACGATGATGTACTCAACGGCAGCGGTTCGCGCATTGCCGGCGACAACATCTACATTAACGCGTCGGACATCAACGTCAACGGCCTGATTCAGAGCGGCTACGGCAAATACGAAGTCACCATTGACAGCGGCGTAACGCCGAAAGTCCAGCGTCTGCAGCACACCTGGAGACTTCTGGGCGGGCGGGATCTGTCGGACAATGTCGTTACGACCGGCACCTATTATCTTGTGCAGAAGGGCGGCAAGGTCCTGCAGACAGACGGTACCTATAAGTACCAGCCCGATGTCTACTACAATCCGTCGACGCAAAAACTCGTCATCCCCGATATTGATGCCCACGGCGGCAAGATTTATCTGAATGGCCGCATCTCCAGCACGGGCAATGGTAAAATCGTGGCCCTCGACGGTGCCTATGACATCAGTGTGACCAACAACACGAATACGGCTCTGCAGGTGGGCAAGCTCATCAGCAACAAGAGCGACGGCCTGATCAGCATAGCCGACTCCGCCAAGAACCAGGTCACGGAATACACCCGCGGCAGCACGGTGGTCAAGGACCTGACAAAATGGGATAAGACCACCGGTGACTGGAAGGTCCTCAGCAAGAGCGGGGCATCTTCTGTATACAATCCGCAGCAGAATCTGCGCTACAACTGGACCAGCGGCCAGAAGGTCACGACGAAGAAACATTATAAACATGATCATAAAGCCGGCCTCTGGGGAGCTGTCACGACGCTGAATGAAACAGAACTGGCTAAGTATGAACAGGAAATCACGCCGCAGGATATGGGGCATAATACCTTTACCAATGACAACGGCGTCTATATCGACACGAGCAGTCTCACAAATAAGGACAAACAGTATGTCTTTGTCTACGACAATGTGGTCCTGAACAATGACCGGACGCAGCCGGTCGTCACCAAGCGCTGGAAGACGGGCTTTTTGGGCTGGTTCCATTGGGAACGCACCGAATGGGATACCAATACGGGCACGGCCCAGCAGTATGTGGGCAGCGTCAAAGCGGACCACGGCATTAATATCGGCTTCCTCGGCAATCAGAATGGCAATTCGGCCATCAATGTGACGAGCAAGTCCGGTGTCACGCTGGCCGGCAAGATTCAGTCCAGCCAGAGCGGTACAGGTTCGACCATCGCCATCACTTCGCAGGAAGGTGCCATCAACCAGAATGGCGGCCTGCTCAAGGGTGACAATGTAAAGCTCAGTGCCAAAAACGGCCTGACGAATATTGCCGTCGAATCCCTTGGTGATACGGTACAGCTCGACGCGGTCAACACGGGCAGCGGCAATATGAACATCACCGTTGACGGTGCCTATGGCAAGGCGGGCCATGTCAATCTCGTTCAGGCGAAGAACGCAAATGGCGACGTCAGCCTGACTGTTTTGGGCAATCTGACCCAGAGCGGCACGGCTGCGGCAGTCGAGGGCAATCGCATTGACCTCGTGAGCCGGCAGGGAAGCATCGGCACGGATGCGGCAGCTTTGAAGGTGAAAACACCGGATATCGCTGATGACGCGCTGAACCCGCTTTCGAGCAGCGTCAACGTCACGGCCAAGAGCAATATCCATGTGGCAGAGGACAGCGACCTGCGCGTCGGCACCATCAAATCGACGGAAGGCGATGTGAAACTGACTGCGACGGGCAGCATCATCGATGCCCTGCCCAGCGGCGATACCATCGACCGCGGCAATACGGCAGCCCTCGTCCAGGGCTGGAAAGACCTAGGCCTGATCGAAGGCGATGGCCAGTACAAACAGAAACAGGCAGCAGACGTGGCTGAATACAAGGCCGGCGTCCAGTCTGAAATGGAACAGTATCTGAAGCTGAAGACTGCTTATGAAAATAATGAAAAAGCAGCCAAAAACGATGCCAACTATCAGGCTTTGAAAGAACGTTACGGCGATTATACGAGTGCTGACGACTACCTGGCAGGCAGCGAGACAGCCAAAAATCATCTGGCTGAGCTGCAGAAGGCCGGTGCGGGCTGGAGCGAAAATGAACTGCTCTATGCTATCAGCGACGCCATCGTCAATAAGCAGCAGGGCAGCACGGACACGGAGCTCAAGCAGGCCAACATCTCCGGCCGCAACATCACGCTCCAGGCTAAAAACGTCGGCTCGGACAAAGCGGCCGAAGATGTTCTGGTCAAGGATATTACCACGGATGCACGTCTCGATGACCTCAAGAAAGTCGTCAATGCCAATGTTTCGGATGTGGGCTATACCGCAAATGACAAGGGCGAGAAGGTGTTCCGCATCTACGGCAAGGTGCCGGTCGGCATCGAAGCCAAAGGTGAACTGAATGTCCAGTCCGACGGCAATATCTACGTGGCCGGCCGCACGTCCGGCGAGAACAAGGATACGGTCCTGAAGCTGGGCAAGGTAACGACCAACACGGGCGATATCCGCGTCCTTGGCAAAGCCGGCGTGACCAACTCCCTGACGGATGGCAGTGTCAACCTGAAGGGCAAGGACCTCATCCTCGAAGGCGGCAGTGCCGACATCGGTACGGTGGACAAGAAAATCGCCGTCGACCTGACGGGCAGCCTGTCTGCTCTGACGGATGGCAGCATGTATATGAGCAGCGTGGGCACCAATAATCTGCAGCTCACCGGCCTCTATGCCGGCAAAGATATGGTGCTCGATTCCAAGAAGGACATCATCATGAGTCCGAGTGCTTCTGAGCAGGCCTACCTCAATGCAGGCAGACTGCTTGACCTGAAGGCAGAGGGCGGCATTGGTGCAAAAGACAGCGCCATCCGCATCCTCGGCAATGGTGCCGCCGTCAACGCAGAGGCGAAAAATGGCGACATCTATCTGGCCGGCAAAAACAAGGCCGGAGAGACCGAAGGACTCCTGCTGCTCGGCAGCCTGAAGACTGTTCCTGGTCATACGGTTTCGGTAACTTCTGAGACCAGTCTGAGTCTCGGCCAGGATGACGAGGCATCGCCAATCGACAGCCAGGTGACGGCAGACACGGTGAACCTGTCCAGCGACAGGGACATCGACTTGGTCAAAGGCAGCTTGAAGGCGGCAAAGGCCATGGGCCTCAAGGCCGGCGGCCATATCAGCCAGACGGCGGCCCACAACATCGCAGCGCCGACAGCCAGTCTCGATGCCCAGAGTGGCATCGACCTCAACAGCGGTGCCGAACTGGATAATAATAAAGTCTTCAACGATTTCCAGACGGTCAGCGTGAAGAATGGTTCTGACCAGAGCGATGTTACGCTGGGCAATGGCGGCAGCAAAGATTTGACGGTTTCCTTCCTTAATAATACGCAGGCGAAAAACGTTGCCGTCCGCAATTACAAAAATGGTGCCGGTAATAACATGACCGTCAATGGGCCGTTGACAGCCACAGAAGGCATCAGCCTCGTCAACGACGAAGGCGACCTGAAGACCACAGGTGTACTGACAGTCGGCAGCGGCAGACTCCATGAAGATGCAGTCGGAGCTGTAGAAAACGAAGACATCTTGACCGGTGAGAAGATCGTTATGAACTCCACCGCAGGCATACTCAACAAAAAGAGTTTGATTTCTGACAATCAGGTGGAATTGACGGCGGTCAATGACATCGTCAATCAGGGCATCGTACAGGCCGGCACATATGTAAACATGACTTCCAACACGGGCTCCATCACCAATGCAGGCAGTGTCGAAGCCAAGAATGGCGGCGTCACGATGAATGCCAAGACGGACTTGCACAATGAGGATACCGTGAAAGCAGCGCAGGATGTCAGCCTGCAGTCCGGCACATCCATGACAAATGGCGGCGCTGTGACAGCTAATCAGGATATCACTATGAATGCGGGTACGACCCTGACCAACAGCGATCTTGCTGCAACAACAGGCAAAGTCGACCTGACATCGGCCGAAGCAATGCAGAATAAAGGCAGTGTCACGGCCGGTACGACGGTAGGCATGACCTCGACGAATGACAGCATCACGAATGAAGGTGCTGTCGAAGCTAAGGGCACCGACGTCACGATGAATGCTCATACGGATCTGCACAATGCGGATACCGTAAAAGCAGCGCAGGATGTCAGCCTGACTTCCGGCCAGGCCATGGCGAATGACAAGGCAGTTACGGCTGTCCGCGACATCACCATGAATGCCGGCACGACGCTGAATAACGGCGGCGACCTGACATCCACGAATGGTGCCATCAGCCTGACGGCTCAGAAGGGACTCCAGCAGAGCGGCAATGCCATGGCCGGTAGCAGCATCACGATGGAAAATCAGCAAGACGGCGACCTTGTCGTTACTGGCGATGTCCAAAGTGGCACTGCAACGATCATTAAGAATAACAATGGTGCCATCACGGTTGGTACGCAGGATAAGAAAGGCAGTGTCACAGCCGGCACAACGGCGTCCCTTAAGACGGCGAATGGCCCGGTTACGGTTTACGGTGATGTAGAAGGGAAGAAAGGAGCGATAGTCAAGACAGGACAGACTGGAAATATTGATATCGAAGGCAGCCTTAAAGCCAGCGAAAGCGGCGATGCTGAGGCACTTGCCAAAGATGGCAGTATCAAAGTCAACGGCCAGGTCGAGGCGGCGAATGGCAATGCCAAAATCCAGACGGAAAAGGGCACGGTCAGCGTAGCCGGCGCGATGACGGCCAGCGATGATGTGATGGCGCAGTCGCATGATGGCGATGTTACAGTCGACGGTACGATGACGGCAGGTCACGACCTCATAGCCAAGAGCAGCAAGGGTGATGTCCTTGTCAAAGGTCAGATGGATGCCGGAAATGACGCGACGGCGCAGTCCGACAACGGCAATGTTACGGTCGAAGGCCAGATGAAAGCGAACAACAATCTTCTGGCACAATCGACGAACGGTGATGCGACCATCAAGGGCGGCCTGATCAGCGGCAAAGCGACAAAAGCTTCGGCCGCAAATGGCAGCGTCCATATTGACGGCGATGTCCAGAGCGGCACTTCTGCGGAAATCACAGCTCAGGATGGCAATGTCGGTATTACGGGCCAGGTCACGGGCAATACGTCGGTACTGGCACAGGCCGCAAACGGCGATGTCACCATTGGCGGCAGCGTTACGGGCGGCACATCCGTCACGGCGCAGGCTACGGAAGGCAATGTCTCCATCGATGGCTCGGTTGAGTCGAAGACGGGCGACACGGTCCTTTCGGCGACGGACAGCAGGAAGCTTGATGAAAAAGGCAATGTCAGCGTCAAGGGCAGTCTGAAAGCGGCAGCTGATGCTTTGCTAAAGGCGGAAAATGGCGACATTAAAGTCGGCGGTCAGGCGACGGCAGGGAAAAATCTCCGCGCCGCAGTCTCTGGGTCCGGCAATATCGTCTTTGCTGGCACGGCTGAGGCAGCTGACAATCTGACTGCCGAGACGCAGCAGGGCGATATCACCTTCCAGGGCAGTGTACAGAGCGGTCAGGATTTGACTGCCAAGACAGCAGAAAAAGGCAATATCACCTTCCAGGGCAATGCGCAGAGCGGTCAGGACCTGATTGCCGGGACGGCCGAAGAAGGCAGCATTACCTTTGACGGTGCGGTAAGTGCCGGCCGTGACCTCGTGGCCGATGCGGAAAAGACTGGCTCCATCACGCTGCGTCGCGATGCTGCAGCAGACCGCAATGTTGACTTCCATACGAATGACGGCAATATCCTCTTTGCAGGCAGCGATGCAGGCAAGACAGAAGATATCCATCTGACGGCAGAGCAGGGCGATGTGAACATCCAGGTAACGGGTACAGGCGCCATCAAAGACGAACACACTGCCAGCAATGGCGACCGCGGTTTTGTCAACGCGACAAATGGCAACGTCAAAATCAAGCATGAAGGCACGGGCGATGTTGATCTCTACGGCCTCTATGCGAAAAAGGACGCTGCTGTCGAGCTCAAGAACGGCAGTCTCTACCTCGATAACATCGATGGCAATCTCGTGGCCATGTTTGTCCGCAATCCGTCTAAGACAATGGATGTCAGGCACGTCACGGCCGGTACAGAAATTGCCGTTTCGGGCTCGGACCTCGGTGTCGACGATATCATGCAGAGGGAAGGTTCTGACGGCGTGCTGACCATTACGCCAAACGGCGCGCGCGATGATATGCCGATTGAGAACCTTCGCATTGGTGATATCAAGAGCACGGGCGGCATCCGCTTCAACCATCTCTGGCTCAGAAATGGCAGTGTCAAAGTCAGCAAAGGCAAATTCCTGATCGACAAGCTGTATGTCCTGGATAAGGCCACGTTCAGCAATGGCGTCATGACGACGAATGTCTTCGGCACGGCACCTGTTTACGATAAAGCCGTCACGAGTGCGTATTGGGTCAATACGCGTCTCAATCGGCCGCAGGATGCCCTGCAGAACTGGCTGAGTTCCGCGCCTGACGCGGGCCGCTGGATGTTCCTGCGGTTCTACGGACAGGGAGATACGCAGCTTAGCAATGGCAATCTGCTTGACCTTGCCGACCACTATCATGTCTACCGTGAACGCTACACGGAAACCGATTGGATGCGTATGCTGCTGGATTCGGACCGTTATGCATTCTACCGCACGTATTATCATCCGGCGCTCTCGTATCACGACCGCTACGACCTTGTTGACCCGTCGGCATACATTTTTGCAGGGACAAAGAATATGACGCCGGCTGTCACGGTTGAGAGTGAAGCCTGAAAATAAGAGCAGGATGTTATAGGAGAAAAGGAGTATTTTATGAACAAAAAAGCAGAAGCATTCAAAGCCTATGTGGAAGAAAAGCATCCGCATGCATTCCAGCTTGAGGAAATCCCGGACGATGCCTATGAGACGGCCGTTTTTCGCTCCTTTGCAGAAATTAGCGGCAGCCGCCTGCCGGTAGCTGTCATCCTCGATACGAGCATCTATGCGATGATTCGCATTCTCATAGTACCGCATGCTGTACATGAAGGAAAGCGTGAGGAACTGTTAGAACAGCTCAACGCGTACAACAAGAAGTACAAGACGTGCAAGTATTATCTTGACGATGAAGAAAATATCGTACTCGATACCTGCATTCTCTGCGGTGAAGACACGGTGGACGGCGATCTCGTCTACACGATGTTCAGTGTTTTGCTGAAAGAGCTTGAGGAAGATTATCCGGAGCTTATGAAGCTTGTCTGGGCGTGAGTGACAAATCGATAGAATCGACCCTATATAATAGTAAGAAATGAAAAAAGCCAGCTTTCGGAATCTGTTCATGCAGAATCCAGAAGCTGGCTTTTTGTTGAATTGCTCAATTGCTGAGCGATTCTTCGGCTTCTTTTTCATTTTTTTCCTGAGCCTTTTTCTCTTCAATCTCATCCCAGAGTTTGTCGGCCTCAGGCTGCCATGCTTTGGCGTAGGCCTGACATTTTGCGCAGAGGTGCAGGGCCGATTCCGGCGACTGGAGGTCTGTCGATTTGGCACCGCTCTTTGCGACCATAGCAGCGAGGAACTGCGGGTTTTCGAGCATCGGGCAGGGGCGCAGATGGTTCGTGTTGAACGGCTGTTTCTCCTGATATTCGCGGAAAAGCGGCTGCTGCAGGCATTCGAGCAGGCTCTTGTCCTTGATGTTGGCACTCGAGTAGTGGATGAAGACACACGGTTCGACATCGCCATTCGGGTTGATGTGGCAGTATTCGCGGGCACCGGCTACGCAGCCATCGATGAACTGGCCGTCGTTCTGGAAGTCCATGGCAAAGATCGGTTTGCCGCCCTTGACGCTGCGGATTTCGCGGACGCGGTGCACCATGTAGGCGCGCTGTTCCGGCGTCGGCAGCAGGTCGAGCGAGGCGTCATTGCCAACGGGCATGTAGTGGAAGTACCAGGTGAACCAGGCACCTTTGTCGATGAGCATGTCAAGGAATTTATCCGACGTGACGGTGGCGATGTTCTTGCTCGTATAGCAGATGGACGTGCCGAAGACGATGCCGTGTTCGCGCAAGAGGTCCATGGCGTGCATGACTTTGTCGAAGTCGCCCTTGCCGCGGCGGCTGTCGTTGACTTCGCGGAAGCCCTCGATACTGATGGAGAAACTCAGGTTGCCGACTTCCGTGACCTCTTTGCAGAAATCTTCATCAATCAAGGTGCCGTTCGTGAAGGCGTGGAACTCGCAGTCCGGATGCTCGCGGCAGAGGCGGATGATATCATGCTTGCGTACGAGCGGTTCGCCGCCCGTCATCAGGTAGAAGTGGCAGCCGAGCTCTTTGCCTTCCGTGACAATTTTATTCATCGTATCGTACGAAAGGTTCAGCGTATGGCCGTATTCTGCAGCCCAGCAGCCGACACAATGCATATTGCAGGCACTCGTCGGGTCGAACAGGATGGCCCACGGAATATTGCAGTGGTATTTTTCCTTGGCAGCGTTGCGGGCGCGCAGACCGTAGAAGCCCGACTCAAAGCCGAGGTCCATGACGGCCGTTTTGACAATGTTCGGATTGAGCGTATCCAAAGCCTGGTTGACAAAATGCATCCACTTGCCGTCCTCTGCAATCAGGCGGCGTGCGTCTTCAAACGATTCTTTCTCAAAAAGGTCACCAAACAAATGCTCAAGCAGATAAGAAAGACGCGTCAACGTTTTTTTGCGGTCCTCTGGATCATGTTCCGTCATGATGTGGTCGACAAGGGCCTCAACCTCTTTCCTCGCGAGGCTGTGAACGATGTGATTTGTTACCTTAGTCATCACCAGTCAACTCCTTACACGCAAAACAGATAAAATCAAAGCTTTGCGAAAGAAGCGAAGGGGAAGCAGCGCTGTTTCTTGTTCGTTTTTTTCGTATAACTATATTATACTCCGATTAGTCAAAAAGTCGATGGTAAAAAGTCAAAAAATTAAAATTTTGGAGCCCTGCACAAATCTTTTGTACAAAACTCCAAAACAGAAAGATTATCAATTTTATTGTCTTTATCTTTATAATCAAGCGAGCGTCCGTGTCAATCCCTGTCCATTAGTGACGGTTGGCATGCAGATAGTCGATGTAGGCATTGCCCCAGTCGCGGATGCTGGCGAGGACGGGGGCGAATCGCTGCCCAATTTCTGTCAGGCTGTACTCGACGCGCGGCGGGACTTCGGGATAGACCGTACGGCTCACGATGCCCTCGCGTTCGAGGTATTTGAGCTGGGATGACAGCGTGGCGTGCGTGATCTGCAGCTCGCGTTCGAGTTCATTGAAGCGGCGCGTGCCCTGACTGAGTTCATGCAGTACGAGGATGGCCCATTTGCCCTGCAGGATTTTCTGCGAGGTTACAAAGGGGCAGACGCCAAAGAGCTCTTTTGTCTGTGTTGCCTGTTTTGTCATGATGGTTCCCCCATTATTCTCTCAATGTGCCAGTATCTTGGACTTTTGGCTGTTTGCTTGTTCCTGATATTACAGCAATACGCAAGTATTTCATACTTAGTCGCGAAAAATATCGTTCTTGTCATTATTGTAACGTATCCTTATAATATAGACAAGAGAGTAAGTACAAAAAATATACTTTTATGAAAAATAAAGGGGAGATACGCGATGAAGAGAATGCCAGCGATTTTTGTCGGCCACGGCAGTCCGATGATTGCCTTAGACCATAATGAACTGACGGAGACATATGGAAAACTAGGTCAGGCCGTTCTGGAAAAATTTGGCCGCCCGAAGGCTATTCTGATGATTTCGGCGCATTGGTACACGCGCGGCACGCTTGTGCAGAGTGCGGCAAAGCCGCGTCAGGTCTACGATATGTACGGTTTTCCAGAGGAACTCTATCAGCTGAAGTATGAGCCTTCGGGCTCGGCAGAGCTTACGAAAGAAGTGCAGAACATTCTCGGCGATGCTGTCGAAGTCGATGACAGCTGGGGCATTGACCACGGCACATGGAGCGTGCTCGTCCATATTTTCCCGCAGGCCGACATTCCCGTCGTGCAGCTCTCCGTCAACGGCCTTTTGAGCGACGAAGAGTCGTATGCCCTCGGCGAAAAGCTCGCCGTGCTGCGCGGCAAAGGCTATCTCGTCATGGGCAGCGGCAATGTCGTGCACAATCTGCGCGAAGTCGAGTGGGAAAATCCCCAGGGCTCGGCTGCTGCGGACCGCTTTGACGCGTATATCAAAGAGGCCGTCGAAAAACGCGATGATGAGAAAGTCATTTTCTATCATCAGCATCCAGACGCTTCGTACGCCGCGCCGACGCCCGACCATTATCTGCCGCTCCTCTATATCCTGGGGGCGAGCAGGGGCGAAAAGCCGTACGTATTCAACAACGTGCGCAATCTCGGCTCGATGGCCCTGACAGGCTATGCCTTTGGGCTTTGATATTTTGATACTATGATTTGCTGAAGACCCTCGTACGGTGATGTATCGTGCGGGAGTCTTTTTTTGCAGGGATTTGACAATGATACGATATCGTATTATACTAAAACCCATGAACGATACGTTAGCGTATTATTTCGGATCCTGTAGAGAAAATAAAAATGAGGTGCATATTGTATGAAGGGAAAAAAGAAATGGATGTCGCGCATGTTTTCGCTGGCTCTGCTCGGCTGCCTGGTGACGGGCGGGCAGGGGTTCGCGGCACCGGCTCCTGCCGCGAAAGTCAATGTCGACTCGTCCACGGCGAATCTGCCCAATAAAGTACAGAGCGAACGTCTGAAAGTCGACGTCAAGACGCCGCTGATTAACGAGATTTCGAATGTCGTCTACGAGCAGGTGCCGATGCGCGGCTATCCGAATGTCGCGATGAAGATGGATATTCTGCAGCCAAAAAGCAAGGAAAAACTGCCGGCCATCGTTTTTGTGACGGGCGGCGGCTTCATCAATGCCAATAAGGATAACGGTCTGCAGCTGCGCATGCATCTTGCCGAGTCCGGCTATGTCGTTTCGTCCATCGAATACCGCGTGGCGCCGACGGCGCGTTTCCCGGAGCCCCTCGAAGATGTCAAGGCGTCCATCCGCTACCTCAAGGCCAATGCGGATAAGTTCGGCATTGACCCCGACCGCGTCGGCATTGTCGGCGGCAGCGCGGGCGGCTACCTCACGGCCATGGCCGGCACGACGAGCGGCACGAAGACATTTGACAAGGGGGAGAACCTGGGTGTCGACAGCTCGGTTAAGGCTGCGGTCGACCTCTACGGCCTTTCGGACCTCACGCGCATTGGCGACGACTACGATGAAAATGTCAGGAAGGCGCATGCGTCGGCCGGGGCGACGGAAGCCCTCTGGGTCAACGGTTCGCCTGTATTCGGCGGCAAGGACGGCGGCATTCTAGAAAGCCGCGAAGCTGCGGAAAAGGCCAATCCGATTCACTACATCACGAAGAACAGCGCGCCGATGCTTTTGATGCACGGCACGGCCGATACGGTCGTCTCGCCGAGTCAGACGGACCTTTTGTTCCAGGCTCTGCAGAAAGAGGGCATTCCGTCGAAGCGCTATCTCGTCGAAGGGGCGGCCCATGGCGGCATTTACTGGAATCAGCAAGAAGTCCTCGACATCATCACGGACTTTTTTGACGGCTATCTGAAGAAATAAGGCAGGCACGCATGATTTTAGATAAAATGCTTGGCTACGCCATCTGCCGCGTGGCCCGCAAAATCCACTACCGCATCGACGAAATGTTTACGGCCTACGGCATCACGGTGGAGCAGTGGAGCGCACTCAAGACCATCGAGGAGCACGAGCAGGAGAATTTCTGTCAGAAGGACCTTGCCAAAAAGCTCGAGAAAAATCAAAATACCATCAAGACACTGGTGGCGCATCTGAGCAAAAAGGATTTTATCGAACGCTGCCCGGACCCCGATGACAGGCGCAATATGCTGCTGTTTACGACGAAAAAGGGACGGCAGCTCATCGAGGAGCTCTCGGCCCTCGACCAAAAGGCCAATCTTGAACTGCTGGAGGGACTGAGTGCCCGCGAGCGCGAAGATTTGAAACGGATTCTGGCTAAGCTCGAAAAAAATCTGTAAGCAAAAACAGCTTCGTCAAATGACGGAGCTGCTTTTTTCAAACGTTATTTTTAGGATTTTGGAATTGTCGGGTATTCAGCGAATCAGGCCCTGCACGCCGGGGGCGAGGGAGATTTTATTGATGAGCGCAAGCTCTTCTTCGCTAAATGAGGTGTTTTCGATGGCCTTGATGTTGTCGAGAATCTGCGCAGGCTTCGAGGCACCGATGAGGACGGTCGTGATGTCATCGTCCTTGAGGTCCCAGGCCAAAGCCATTTCGGCAAGCGTCTGACCGCGCTTTTCGGCAATTTCATTTAGCGCGCGGATGGCCGTGAGCTTTTCGGGCGTCAGGGATTTTTCCTTGAGGAAACGGCCGTCGCGGTGAATGCGGCTGTCCTCGGGGATGCCGTGCAGATAACGATTTGTCAGGAGGCCCTGACAGAGCGGGCTGAACGCGACAATGCCGAGGCCGAGGGCAGCCGACGTCTTTTTGAGGCCGTTTGCCTCAATCGTGCGGTCGAAAATCGAATAGCGGTTCTGATTGACGATAAAAGGCACTTTGAGCTCCCGCAGAATGGCCGTGGCCTTTTCGAGTGTCGGCCCGTCGTAATTGGAGAGACCGACATAAAGCGCCTTGCCGCTCCTGACAATCTGGCCGAGTGCGCCCATCGTCTCTTCAAGCGGTGTATGCGGGTCCATGCGGTGATGGTAGAAAATATCGACATAGTCGAGATGCATGCGCCTGAGGCTCTGGTCGAGGCTCGCAATTAAATATTTGCGGCTGCCCCAGTTGCCGTACGGCCCCGGCCACATATCGTAGCCCGCCTTTGTCGCGATGACGAGTTCGTCGCGGTAGGGGCGAAAGAGGTCGTCATAGAGCCTGCCAAAATTTTCTTCGGCACTGCCGTAAGCCGGCCCGTAATTATTCGCGAGGTCAAAATACGTAATGCCGTGGTCAAAGGCCGTCGTACAGAGAGCGCGCATATTGTCATAGGCTGCCGTATCGCCAAAATTATGCCAGAAACCCAGAGCGAGTCTGGGCAGGCAAAGCCCGCTCTGCCCGCAGTGCGGGTACTCCATCCTGTCGTAGCGCGAAGATGCTGCGGTATAAGTCTTTCGAACATCCATATATAGATGCCTCCCTTTTGTAGTCACTATCTGATTGATTCGTGGGAACAGCCGGATATTCCTGCTGTATCGCTTGATAAATATGTTCAAAGGCCTATAATAGATATTTATGTAGAGACATTGAGAAAATAAAAATAGAGAAATAAAAAACACGCTATATTGCTATATATTTAAGAAGGAAGATTGCATGCAGAGAGAAAAATTGTGGACGCCGGAATTTTTGGGCATGGGAGGGAGCAACCTGTTTCTCTTCATGTCCCAGTACATCATGGTCGCGGCCCTGCCGATTTTCATCATGGATACCCTGGGCGGCGGGGATATGGAGGCCG
Organism: Mitsuokella apri; assembly: GCF_051886055.1. Taxonomy (NCBI): domain Bacteria; kingdom Bacillati; phylum Bacillota; class Negativicutes; order Selenomonadales; family Selenomonadaceae; genus Mitsuokella; species Mitsuokella apri. The sequence goes on from NZ_JBJEXT010000040.1 coordinate 96,041, forward strand.
GCATGGCCATGACGGCCTTCCAGATTGGCGCGGTCTCCTGCCGGCCGTTCGCGGGCAAGCTCATCGACGCCGTCAACAAGCAGCGCCTGATGTTTTTTGCGACCATTGCCTTTTTCCTCGTGATGCTCGCTTTCAACTGGCTGCACTCTCTGCAGTCCATCTACGCGCTGCGCCTGCTGCACGGCTGCATTTTTGCCATCGCGACGACGGCCGCTGCGGCCATGGCCGCGCTCATACTGCCGGCTTCGCGCAAGGGCGAGGGCATCGGCTATTTTGCCATGTCAACGAATCTTGCAATGGTTGTAGGCCCCTTAGTCGGTCTTCTGCTCATCGGCAATTTTGGCGGCACGGCTCTTTTCCTCTTTGTGACGGGCCTTGCCGTGCTGACTTTTTTTGCGGCCAACGCCAAAAAACTGCCGCCTGACGTCATAAGTCCCGTGCCGCGCCACAAAAAGGGCTTTCATCTGACGGATTTCATCGAACCGCGCTCTCTGGCACCGGCCTTTTTAGGCGGCCTCGTCTTTTTCGCCTACGGCGGCGTGCTGACCTTTATCCCGCTTTACGCCAAAAGCCTTGGCCTGCAGGCGGAGACGAGTATTTTCTTCATGGTGTTTGCCTTTGTCATCATCCTGACGCGCCCGATTATCGGCCGTCTCTTCGACGAGAAGGGGCCGGACTGGACGGTCTATCCGGGCTTTGTCTTTTTCGCTTTGGGCATGATTTTCTTCAGTCAGGTTGAGACGCTTGTGGGGCTCTTAGGCTCTGCTGCCGTGCTCGGCATCGGCTTTGGCGCGCTTTCCCCGGCTTTCCAGACGCTTGCCGTGCAGCGCGCGCCGTCTTCGCGTGCCGGCGTCGCGACGGCCACGTATTTCTGGTTCCTTGACATCAGCGTGGGCCTTGCGGCAGCGTTTCTTGCCATCGTGGCCGCGCATTTTGGCTACGCCTTCATGTACGGCGCGGTCAGCACGGCCGTCATCGTCATCACGGCCGTCTGCTACTTCTTCTGGAGCCGCAGTCTGCCGAAAAAGGCAAATAGGGCGCAAAAAACGCAGAAAACGGAAAAGATGTGACTTTTTTCGCGATGCCATTTACAAGCCGTATCTTTTATGTTATCATGAAATAGTTAATTTAAGGTTGTTTTATGAAGAGTGGGTGCAAGCCCACTCTTTAATCTTATGTGCGAAAGGGAATGGGACAGTTGTCCCAGAGACTAAACTTGGGGGTGGATGTATGGCTAAACAGCAGGTCGAAGATGCCGTAGAGGCAATTGTACAGGAGCTGCTTAAGGGACAGGACACGATTGAGTTCGTCGATGTCGAGTACGTCAAGGAGCATGACTGGTATCTGCGCGTCTATATCGATAAGGAAGGCGGCATTGACATCGAGGATTGTCAGGCACTGAGCGAAAAGCTTGAGGAAGAGCTTGACAAGCGCGACGTCGTGCCGGATTCGTATATTTTGGAGGTTTCGTCACCGGGCATTGACCGCATTCTGCGCAAGCCGCGCGACTTTGCGCGCGAGCAGGGCAAGAAAGTCGACGTGACGCTCTACGCGCCGCGCGACGGCAAAAAGCTCATCGTGGGCGAGCTCACGGGCTTTGACGGCGAGGCCATCGAACTTGACGGCGCGGACAAGATTCCTTTGAAGGACGCCGCGCAGATCCGCCTGCACATCGATTTCTAACATTATAAATAAAGGGGCTTGCCCCCGTTCATTTGGGAGGATATAACTTTGGCAAGAAAAACGACGAAAGCGAAAGATAATGGTCAGGAATTCCTGACGACGCTTAGGGAACTCGGCAAGGAGAAGGGCATCGACGAAGAGGTGCTCTTCGAGGCCATCGAGGCTGCCCTGATCTCGGCCTATAAGCGCAATTTTGGCTCGGCACAGAATGTCCGCGTCACGCTTTCCAGAGAAACGGGCGCTTATCACGTCTATGCAATCAAGACGGTCGTCGAGGACCCTGTGGACGAAATCACGGAGATTTCGCTCGCACAGGCCCGCACGATTAAGCCGGACTATGAAGTCGGCGACGTCATCGAAATCGAAGTCACGCCGGCCAACTTCGGCCGCATCGCTGCGCAGACGGCAAAACAGGTCGTCGTCCAGCGCATCCGCGAGGCAGAGCGCGGCATCATCTATGAGGAATTCATGAGCCGTGAAGGCGACATCCTCACGGGCCTTGTCGAACGCGTCGAGAACCACAACGTCTACATCGACCTCGGCAAGACGGAAGCCGTGCTGACGCCGGCTGAACAGATCCCGACGGAGACGTATCAGCATGGCGACCGCATCAAGGCATATGTCGTCGAAGTCAAAAAGACGAACAAGGGACCGCAGATCGTCGTTTCGCGCACGCATCCGGGTCTCTTAAAGCGCCTGTTTGAGCTCGAAGTGCCAGAGATTCAGGAAGGCATTGTCGAGATCAAGTCCGTCGCCCGCGAGCCGGGCAACCGCTCGAAGATTGCCGTCTACTCGAAAGACGAAAATGTCGATCCGGTCGGCTCCTGCGTCGGCCATCGCGGCATGCGCGTCCAGTCGATTGTCGATGAACTCGGCAGCGAGAAAATCGATATCGTCAAATGGAGCGAGGATCCGGCGAAGTTCATTGCCAACGCCCTGAGCCCTGCCAAAGTTGTTTCCGTCGCCGTCAACGAAGCCGAAAAAGTTTCGCGCGTCGTCGTGCCGGACTATCAGCTCTCGCTTGCCATCGGCAAGGAAGGTCAGAACGCCCGCCTCGCCGCCAAGCTCACGGGCTGGAAGATTGACATCAAGAGCGAGTCGCAGGCTGCTGACGAAGAGCTCGATGAAAACATGCATGAAGTCGAAGTCACGGGGGATGAGTCCTTCACGGCTGAGGTGGAATAAGGTGGAATCATGAAGGTAAAGAAGATCCCACAGCGGCTTTGCCTGGGCTGCCAGGAAAGCCATCCAAAAAAAGATATGGTGCGCATCGTGCGCAGCCCCGAAGGCGAGTATTCCGTGGATTTCACGGGCAAGAAGCCGGGCCGCGGCGCGTACATCTGCCGCCAGCGCGAATGCTTTGACAAGGCCAAGAAAAGCCACGGCCTCGAGCGTTCGTTCAAAGCGCCGATTGAGGCTTCTGTCTACGATCTCCTCGAACAGGAATTGTTCGGGGGCAAAGATGAGGGCTGACATATGGCTGTTACCAAAGAGCAGCGCATCATGAATCTTTTGAGCATGGCCCAGCGCGCACGCCGGATTGTCTCCGGTGCGTTTGCGGTGGAGCAGGCTCTGAAGGCCCGTCAGGCCGTGCTCGTCCTGATGGCGGCAGATGCTTCTGCAGAATCCAAGAAAAATTACCAGATCTTAGCAGATCGATACAAGGTTCCCTATCTTGAGGGGCTTGACCGTGCCATGCTCGGTCAGTGTCTCGGCAAGGAGTACCGCGCAGTCGCAGCACTTCTCGATGAAGGTTTCGCGAAAAAACTGTGCGAGTTGATGAAGGAGCCATGAGTATGAAATAATAACCGGGGGTGGATTAATGTCCAAATACAGAGTTTTTGAGCTCGCCAAAGAGTTCAACACGGATAGCAAAGTAATTCTCGATATCCTCAAACGCAATAAATTCAAGGCCACGAATAATTTCTCAGGTGTCGGCGAAGAAGAGCGCACGGCCGTCAAGAATGCCCTGAGCAATAAGGGCGGCAAGGCCAAAGAAAGCAAGCCGCAGGCACCGGCTGCCCATGCAGCAGCTAATCCGGCCGAGAAAAAGACGGCCCAGAAGCCGGCTGAAAAGACACAGGCCGTAAAGCCGAATGCCAATAACAACAATAATAATGGCAATAACGGCAATAATGCACACCGCCATGAGGCTGCACACAATAACCGCGATAACCGCGACAGCCGCAATAACAATGGCAACAACGGCAATAACAATCGTGCTGCCGCTTCTGCAAACCGTCCGGCTCACAGCAACAACAATAACGGCAATAACGGCAATGGCGGCAATAATAACCGCAGTGACCGCAATAACGGCCGCAATGGCAATAATGGCGGCAATAACAGCCGCAACGACCGCCGCAATGGCCGCAATGAGCGCAATAACAGCCGCAATGACCGCAGCAACCGCTTCGGCGGACGCAATGACCGCCGCGGCAAGGGCCGCAACAATAAGCGCCAGCAGGCACCAAAGGTCGAAATCGCGCATCCGAAGCACATCAAGCTGCCGGAGACGATTGCCGTCAAGGACCTCGCTTCCAAGATGAGCTACACGGCTGCCGAAGTCGTCAAGAAGCTCTTCATGATGGGCGTCATGGCGACCATCAATCAGGAAATCGACTTCGATACGGCTGCTCTCGTCGCTTCGGAATTCGGCGTGACGTGTGAGGAACTGCCGCCAGAGGTAGACCCGACGGAAATTCCGGAAATCGAGGATGACCCGAAATCGCTGAAGCTCCGCCCGCCAGTCGTCACGGTCATGGGCCATGTCGACCACGGCAAGACGTCGCTTCTCGACTGCATCCGCAATACGCACGTCCAGACGCATGAGGCCGGCGGCATCACGCAGCACATCGGTGCTTATCAGGTCAACTGCAAGGGCAAGAAAATCGTCTTCCTCGACACGCCGGGTCATGAGGCTTTCACGGCCATGCGTGCCCGCGGCGCCCAGATCACGGATATCGCCGTCCTCGTCGTCGCTGCCGACGATGGCGTTATGCCGCAGACGATTGAGGCAATCCACCACGCAAAATCGGCTGGCGTGCCGATCATCGTTGCCATCAACAAGATCGATAAGCCGGGTGCCAATCCGGACCACGTCAAGCAGGAACTCATGGAGCAGGGTCTCGTGCCGGAGGAATACGGCGGAGACACGATCATGGTGCCAGTTTCGGCGAAGAAGCAGATCGGCATTGACGACCTCCTGGAGATGATTCTGCTCGTTGCCGAGGTCAAAGAGCTCAAGGCCAACCCGAACCGCGATGCCCGCGGCGTCATCGTCGAGGCCAAGCTCGATAAAGGCCGCGGCCCTGTCGCCACGGTCCTCGTTCAGAACGGTACGCTGCGCATTGGCGACTCCGTTGTCTGCGGCACGACGTACGGCAAGATCCGCGCCATGGTCAACGACCGCGGCGAGAACGTCAAGAAAGCCGGCCCGTCCGTACCAGTCGAGATCCTCGGCCTCAACGATGTGCCGGAAGCCGGCGATATCCTCGCCGTGCTCGAGGAGAAGCAGGCCCGTTCGATTGCCGAAGCACGCATCGAGCGCCAGCGCAACAACCTCATCAAGAGCAAGAAGGTCTCGCTTGACGACCTCTTCCATCAGATTCAGGAAGGCGACATCAAGGACCTCAATATTGTCATCAAGGCCGATGTTCAGGGCTCCGTCGAGGCTCTGTCGAGCTCGCTCTTAAAGCTCAACAAGAACGATGAAGTCCGTGTATCCATCGTCCATTCGGGCGTCGGCGCTGTCAACGAGTCCGATGTCATGCTGGCTTCGGCTTCCAACGCCCTGATTATCGCGTTCAATGTCCGCCCGGATGCCAATGCCCGCAAACTTGCGGACACGGAGAACATCGACATCCGCACGTACCGCGTCATCTACGATGCCATCAACGACGTCAAGGATGCCATGAGCGGCATGCTGAAGCCGAAGTACAAGGAAGTCATTCAGGGCCGCGTCGAGATTCGTCAGGTCATGAAGTTCTCGAAGGCCGTCGTAGCAGGCTCCTACGTACTCGAAGGCAAGATTTGCAACAATTCCAAGATCCGCATCATCCGCGACAACATCGAGATTTTCGATGGCGAGATCGACTCGCTGCGCCGCTTCAAGGATGAGGTCAAGGAAGTCAACGCAGGCTATGAGTGCGGCATCTCGGTGGTCAACTTCCGCGACTTCAAGGAAGGCGACATCATCGAGGCTTACACGATGGAAGAAGTCGCCACGACGATTGCCGATGCCAACAAGGCTGCCGCTAAGAAGCGCGAAGAGCAGGCAAAAGCCGCTGCAGCCAAGGCCAAGGAAGAGAAAAAAGACTGATTGATACGGATAACATTACGATAAAAGAGATAAAAGATACGATAAAAAAGGAGGGGAAGCCATGAGCCAGCTTCGCGTAGAAAAAGTACAGGAGCTCATGAAGCAGGAGGTCTCGGAGATCATTCTGCGGGAACTCAAGGACCCGCGCATCGGGTTCGTGACGGTCACGTCCGTCGAATGCACGGGCGACCTTCGGGAAGCCAAGATTTATGTCAGCCTGATGGGCAGTGAACAGCAGGTCAAGGACTGCTGGGCGGGACTCCAGAGCTCGCTCGGCTTCGTCCGCCGCGAAATCGGCAAGAGAATCCGCCTGCGCTTCACGCCGGAAATCTCGTTTGTCATTGATAAATCCCTCGATTACAGCGCTCATATCCAGGAGCTGCTGCTGAAAATCGAGGCCGAGGACAAGGCAAAAGAGCAGGCAAAGCCTGCAGAAGAAGCAGACGACAAACAGAAAGAAGAACATTGACATGATTGTAACATTGAGTGAAACGGCAGCCATCCTCGCCAGTGCTCAGCGTGTTGTCATCACGGCCCATGAGAATCCCGACGGCGATGCCATCGGGTCAAGTCTCGGGCTCATGCACATGCTGCGCAGCTTAGGCAAGGAAGCCTGCGTTCTGCTCGATGATGATATCCCGGCCATCTTTTCGGTGCTGCCGGGATATGATATTATTAGGAGACCGGACGAGAAAGAGCCCGTCGAAGCGGACCTTCTCGTCGTGCTCGACACCTCGACGGACCGCACGGGCTGTACGCTCGCGGCCGTCAAGGCAGAGCACCTTTTAAATATCGATCATCATCAGACGAATGATAATTCAGCAGAATACACTTATGTCGCCCCAGGCAGGGCGGCAACCGCCGAAATCATCTATGACCTCACGCGCGAACTGCCGGTCAAGCTGACGAAGGATATGGCCATGTGCATCTACACGGGCCTGGCGACGGATTCGGGCTTTTTCCGCTTCTCGAATACGACCTCGCATACGATGCGGGCCGCGGCGGAGATGCTCGACCATGGCGTGACGCCAAATGTCATCTCGGAAGCGCTGGAACAGAAGCCGTATCAGACGGTGCGCGACATCGGCGAGGCCATTGAAATGGCTGAACTCTTCGCGGACGGCCACGCGGCCGGCATCTTCCTCGACGAGGCGACGACGGCGCGCATGAAGTCGACGGAATCCTTTATCGGCATGATCCGCGTCATCGAAGGCGTGGACATCGCTGTTGTCATGAAGGCCAAGGAAAAGGAGCTCTGCCGCGTCAGCATGCGCTCGAAAGGCATTGACGTCAGCAAAATTGCCCTGCAGTTCGGCGGCGGCGGTCATACGCGCGCAGCCGGCTGCACGCTCCTGATGCCGTTTGAAGATGCCAAGCGCACCATCTGCGAGGCCATTTCGAAGGCCATCTGGGAGAATAAATAATGGCAGAGAAAAAAGCAGATGGCTTCCTTAATATATTGAAGCCGCCGGGCATGTCCTCGCACGATGTCATCGGCGCTGTGCGCAAAGTCCTAAAGATGAAGCGCGTCGGCCATGCCGGCACGCTCGACCCTGCGGCGGCCGGCGTTCTGCCAATTGCCACGGGGCAGGCGGCAAGGCTCATCGAGTACCTCGAACTCGCCGACAAGACGTACCGCGCGGAGCTGACGTTTGGCTTGGCGACGGACAGCGGCGACGATACGGGCGAAGTGACTGAAAGCGTCACGGATTTTACGATGCCGTCTAAGGAAGAAGTCATGGCAGCCCTGCAGAAATTTACGGGCGTCATTCGGCAGACGCCGCCTGCGCACTCGGCCATCAAAATCAATGGCAAAAGGGCCTGCGACCTTTTGCGTCAGGGCGTCGCGGTCGAAATTCCGTCGCGCGAAGTGACCATCCATGCCATAGACCTCATTGCCTACAAGCCCGGGAAGAAGAAAATCCTCATCGATGTCAAGTGTTCCAAAGGCACGTATATAAGGAGCCTCTGCCTTGACATTGGCGCGGCCCTCGGCCTGCCGGCCGTCATGAGCTTTCTCGTGCGCAGCCGTGTCGGCGATTTTTCGCTGACGGAGGCGCTGACGCTCGAAGAACTTCAGGAGAGAGGGGCAGAGGCCATCCTGCCGCCCGCGGAATTTTTGAATCACCTCGAGCGCTATGACCTCGACCCGAGCCGCGAAAAGGCCTTCTGCAACGGCCTCGGCACGGGCGAACGCCGCCGTGTGCCAAAGTCCGACACGCTGCGCGTCTACTGCGCGGGGGATTTTCTCGGCATCGGCCGCTATGACCGCAAAACGCAGGAAGTCATACCTGCCAAGGTCATTTTGCGTCAGGCCGGCCATTAAAGGCCTTTAGCCAAATATCAAGGAGGGCAATTTATGCAGTTTTATTCCAGGCTCACCGCTCTCAAACAGGAATATCCGCGCCTCGTCGTCGTGCTCGGCATGTTCGACGGCGTGCACATCGGCCATCGAAGCATCATCAGGCGGGCCGTGGAGCTCGCGCGCGAACACAATGGCAAATGCCTTGTCTTCACGTTCAGCAATCATCCGCTGTCCGTCGTCGCGCCGCAGTCGCTGCCGCCGCAGATTGCGAATAATCTGCTCAAAAAGCAGCTGATGGCGGAGCTCGGCGTCGATATTCTCATGGCCATCCCGTTCACGAAGGACCTCGCACGCCGTACGCCGGAAGAATTCATGGAGCTTCTGCGCGACTATTTCGCGCCGCGCGTCGTCGTGACGGGACCGAATTACACTTTTGGCAGCCGCGGCAAGGGCACACACCGCCTTTTGCAGCGTGCGGGCAGGGACTACGGCTTCCGCGCAGAGATTTGTCCGGCCGTACTTTTAGGCGGACGCCCTGTCAGCAGCACACGCATCCGCGCTCTGATTGACGAGGGAAACTTAAATGAGGCGGAAATCTGCCTCGGACGGCCGTTTACCGTGCTCGACCGCGTCATTCACGGCGACCGGCGCGGCCGCACGCTGGGCTTCCCGACGGCGAATCTCGCGATTCCCGATGCTCAGGTCATGCTGCCAAACGGCGTCTATGCCGCCAAAGTCATCCATGACGGCAGCATGTATGCGGGCCTTGCCAATATCGGCAACAACCCGACCTTTGAGGGCTGCAACCGCCGCATCGAGGTCAATATTCAGGATTTTTCGGAGGATATCTACGACCAGCTCATCGAGGTCCAGTTCCTGCAGAAAATCCGCGATGAAGAGAAATTTGCCTCGGTCGATGAACTCGTCGCGCAGATGCACAAGGACCGCGAGCGTGCCAAAGAAATCTGGCGCCGCACAGTGCAATAAAAGGCTTTACAAGCCCTGACGGCCTATGATATAATACCAGAAGTGCCAATTGGCAAAACCTCAGCCCAGATGGCGAAGAACTCCGACGTCTTCCTGGCTGATGGAGATTTACGATTTATTAGGAGGAAAACAAAACATGCTGACTCAGGAAGCAAAACAGGAAATCATGCAGAAGTATGCCGTTCATGAAGGTGACACGGGTTCGCCGGAAGTACAGATCGCTGTTCTTTCCGCTCGTATCGACTATCTGACGGAGCATCTCAAGCAGCATAAGAAGGACCATCATTCCCGTCGCGGTCTGCTGAAGATGGTCGGCCATCGCCGCCGCCTGCTCAGCTACCTCTACAAGACGGATATCGAGCGTTATCGTTCGATCATCTCGAAGCTTGGTCTGCGTTCCACGGTTGAGCGTTGATCGCTGACAAGCATCAGGAATGAGCCTGAAGCGGAAAGCGGGAGCAATCCCGCTTTTTTTTCTGGAAAATTTGACTAGGGCTTATATATAATGAAGGAAAGATTCAAGGAGGTACATATGAATCGCTTTGAGATGGAACTCGCCGGCCGTCCGCTTGTCATCGAGAACGGCAAGATGGCCAAGCAGGCGAATGGTGCCGTACTCGTGCGTTACGGCGATACGGTCGTGCTCGTGACGGCTACGGCTTCGGCCGAGCCGCGCGAGGGCGTGGACTTTTTCCCGCTGACGGTCGACTATGAAGAGAAGATGTACGCTGCCGGCAAGATTCCGGGCGGCTTCATCAAGCGCGAAGGCCGCCCGTCGAGCGAGGCCGTGCTGCGCGCACGCCTGATTGACCGCCCGATTCGTCCGCTGTTCCCGAAGGGCTTCCGCAATGACGTACAGATTGTCGCGACGGTCCTTTCCGTCGAGCAGGACAATGAGCCGGAGCTTGCGGCCATGCTCGGTGCTTCGTGCGCCCTGACGGTTTCCGATATCCCGTTTATGGGACCGATTGCCGGTGTGCGCGTCGGCCGCGTCAACGACGAATTCGTCATCAACCCGACGGAAGAGCAGCGCAAGGTCTCGACGTTGAACCTCACGGTTGCAGGCTCCCACGACGCCGTCATGATGGTCGAAGCCGGTGCCAACGAGCTGCCGGAAGATGTCATCCTCGATGCCATCCTGTTCGGCCATGAGGAAATCAAGCGCCTCGTCGAGTTCCAGCAGGGCATTCAGGCCACGTGCGGCAAGGAAAAAATGCAGCCGAAGCTCTTCCTCGTACCGGAAGAAATGGAAGAGGGCATCCGCGCTTATGCCAAGGAACGTCTCGACGCTGCTGTCCGCAATCCGGACAAGCTCGACCGCGATGCGCATATCGCCGACATCGCCGCCGATACGATGGAGCATTTCCTCGAACTCTACCCGGAGATGGACAAGGAAATCGGCATTGCCTTCCATGACCTCGAAAAATCCGTCGTGCGTCATATGATCACGCACGAGAAAATTCGTCCGGACGGCCGCGAAGTCGAAGAAGTCCGTCCGGTATCGTGCGAAGTCGGCCTGCTGCCGCGCACGCATGGCTCCGGCCTCTTTACGCGCGGTCAGACGCAGATTCTCACGGTCACGACGCTCGGCGCCCTCGGTGATGAGCAGGTCATCGATGGCCTTGGCCCTGAGACGACGAAGCATTACATCCATCATTACAACTTCCCGGGCTACAGCGTCGGCGAAGCCCGCCCGATGCGCAGCCCAGGCCGCCGCGAAATCGGCCATGGCGCCCTTGCGGAGCGCGCACTCGTGCCGGTCATCCCGTCCATCGAGGAGTTCCCGTACACGATTCGCCTCGTTTCCGAGGTCCTCGAGTCGAACGGTTCGAGCTCCATGGGTTCCGTCTGCGGCAGCACCCTGTCCCTCATGAATGCCGGCGTGCCCATTAAGCGCCCGGTCTCCGGCGTCGCCATGGGCCTCGTCAAGGAAGGGGACAAGTACACGATCCTCACCGACATTCAGGGCATGGAAGATGCCCTCGGCGACATGGATTTCAAAGTTGCCGGCACGACGGAAGGCATCACGGCCATCCAGATGGATATCAAGGTCGACGGCCTCTCGCGTGAGATTCTGTCTTCCGCCCTGCAGCAGGCAAAACGCGGCCGCGCGTTCATCCTCGGCAAGATGCTCGAATGCATCGACAAGCCGGCTGCGGACCTCTCGCCGTACGCACCGCGCGTCGAGACGATGAAAATCAAGGTTGACAAGATTCGCGACGTCATCGGCACGGGCGGCAAAGTCGTCAAGAAAATCATCGACGAGACCGGCGTACAGATTGACATCCACGAGGACGGCAATATCTTCATCACTTCGGCCGATGCAGAGGGCATGAATAAGGCCAAGGCCATGATTGAAGACATCGTGCGCGAAGTCGAAGTCGGACAGGTCTACACGGGCCGCGTCACGCGCCTGATGAAATTCGGCGCCTTCGTCGAGATCCTGCCGGGCAAGGAAGGCCTCTGCCACATCTCGCAGCTCGCCAAGCACCGCGTCGAAAAAGTCGAAGACGTCGTGCAGGTCGGCGACCAGCTGCAGGTCAAAGTCACGGAAATCGATGACAAGGGCCGCATCAATCTCAGCCATAAAGCCGTGCTTTAATCTGCAAGTTGCGGCTGTACATAAAAAGCGTTCTTCTCTTTGCGGGGAAGAACGCTTTTTTCATTTCTTGAACATCTTGTTCAGCGGATTTTCCTTGAAGATATTGCCCTGTTCGATGTAGCGGTGCACCATTTTTTCTGAATGATGACGCGTCTGCCGCATAATCGTCAGGGCGTCGACATCGTGCTGGGCCGCGCTTGTCGCAAAGCCGCGCCGGAGGCTGTGGCCCGCGAAGCTCGCGGGATTGAGCCCGGCAAGGCCCGCGTATTTCTTGACAATCAAGGCAACGGATTTATCCGTGAGCTGCGACTGACGCAGCGTATGGCTGCGCGTGAACGGCCGGAAGAGGGGGCCTGTATGGATGTCAGCGGCCGCAAGCCAGGCCCGGACGGCCCGCACGGCGCAGATTTCGGGGTCCGGTGCGTACGGCACGGCAATCTGCGCGCCGCGTCCTAATTGGTCGCTCTTTGACTGCGGCACGAGAATCACGAGGCCCTGCGACGTAAACGTCAGGTGCTCAATTTGGATGGCCACGAGCTCCGAGCGGCGGAACGCGCCGGCAAAGCCAAGGAAAATCAAAGCCCTGTCGCGCAAAGCGACGATGTCATCGCCAAAACAGTCCGCGAGCAGATACAGCGTCTCCATGAGAATCGGCGCCTTGCCCTGCTGGAATGTGCCCTTCTCGCGCCGAATCGCTTCCATCGCCGCGCGCACGAGATTGTCCTTTGCCGGATTGTTTTTGCCCTCGTAGCCGGCGGCCAGGTGATTCTCTGAAATCGCCGTCACGCGCCGCGCCACGGTATTGGCCTTGGCATCATCGGCGAGGTCATTGAGATAATTGACAATCGTCTCCGGCCGCGCCGGCAGATCCCGCTCATGATGATACGCGCACCAGTCCGAAAAATCACTCCAGTCCGCTGCATACGCCTTCAGCGTATTGTCCGCCTTCGACTTCACGAGACGGGCCTTGGCCTTTTCTGAAAGATGCGCATTCGTCTCAATGCGCTGATTCTTGAGCAGATAAAAATTCTTCTTGGGAGTCATGTATGTTCATCCTTTGTTGGTTGATGGTTATTTCTTATGATTTCGTCAGCAGATTTTAGATTACCGCGGCTTTTCGTGCAAACTTGGCGCCGGCGGGGGCTGCCTGACGCTCCGCGTGGCCGCTGGCTAAATTTATTTTTTGTCTTTTAAGGCATCCTTCGCAAGAGCTAAACGCACTTCGTTTGGACGACGCTCTTTCGAAGGGTTCTGGCGGACAAAAAATAAATTCTTCACGCCAGAGGCCAAAGCTCCGCTTACAGGCAGCCCCCGCCGGCTCACGTCCTCTTTTTGCTTGTGGAAGATTGACTTTTGTCAACCTTCCACAAGCAGTACGATACATTTTCATTGATGTTGGCGGTGCTGGATTGTAAGGCAGGAGAAGGGCGGCCCAATAAGTGAAGCTTCAGCCTGCTGCGCGGAACGTTTGGGCTGCCCTTCTCCTGCCGCCTTATTTGTACTACCTTTGTATACTTCACTTTTCCCTTCTATTATATGATGGAACTATGTTATAATGCAATTATTCCTAAATGCTGTATAATAAAGAAAGAAGGAAGGTGACTTCCATGAAATTTATGAAACGACGTTATGAACGCAAGTTAAGAGAAAAGATGAAATCGCATAAACATGTTACTGGCCTTTTGCTGGGGCTTTTGTGCCTGTTTGTGGTTCTTGGCGGGCTTTTGCTGACGACGCGGCAGGAGGCTTCTTCGCAGCTTTTGACGCCGCCGCCCGCAGGGCTCAGTGCGACGACAGCGGAGACGCCCATGTCGTATTCGCCGATTCTCACGTGGCAGACGGATGATGAGGCCGTCATGTACGAGATTGAGTTTTTTACGAAGAAGCCGGAGCATATCTCGAATTCAAAAATCTCGTCGCAGGCCGTTTTCCGCACGCGCAGTGTCTATCAGAATGCCTACAATGCTCCGCTTGAGGAATTTGCCGCCGACCAGCTCGGAAATCCAAATGAGCCGATTTACTGGCGCGTGCGCGCGATTGACTTCAACGGCACGCCGTATACGCCTTTTTCCGAGCTCGTGCCTCTCTACACCTCGCCGAGCCTGCCGCGCATGAATGCACCGGTGCTCACGGCGGAATACGGCGGCGAGAAGGGGGAGACGCTGCTTTATCCGGTTTATACGTGGATTGGACAGGCCAATGCGGCGAGCTACGAGGTCGATATTTACGCGGAAAATCCGGAGGTCAATCCCGAGGCTGAGCCCATCGAGACGCTGACAACGGATATGGCCGAAATCTACGACCCGCAGCCGCATTACGGCGATGCGCCTTTTTATTGGCGCGTGCGTTCGTTTGACGGCGCGGGGGAGCCCTTGGGTACCTGGTCCGAGGTGCGTTCGTTCCGCACGAATCCTGCTGACAACTGGCAGGTGGCCGTACTCGGCGACAGCATCAGCCACGGCGGTGGCCATTATTCGTACAGCCCTGCCGTCTTCTCGTTCAGCTGGCTCCATTATCTCGACTTCCCGAGCATCAATCTCTCGGAGAGCGGCGATACGAGCGGCATGACGGCCGAGCGCTTTGACCGCGATGTCCTGCCGTTCCATCCGGAGTATCTGCTCATCATGACGGGCAGCAACAGCCTGCGGGCCGGCGAAGACACGGACGCGGTCATCGCTGATATCGAGTCCATTCGCCAGCGCTGCCTTGAAAACGGCATCAAGCCGATTCTCCTGACACTGCCGGCCATCAACCCCGACAACATCGACCATGTTTTTCAGGAGCCGACAGCAGACGACTGGGAAGAGCGCTTTGAGGCCGTCAACGCCTATATCCGCACACATACGTACATTGACATGGCCATGGCCATTCCGACAAAAGACGGCCAGCTGCCCACGCAGTACGCCCTCGACGGTCTGCATCCGGACGCCAATGGCAAGGCCCTGATGGGCGCGTACGTCAATTCGGTCTGGCCGGAGGTCAAGGCCGCTGCGGACGAGGAGATGCAGGAATACCTCGACGCGCAGGCAGCCGCAGGCTCGGACGCTGGCGCAGAATGACGAATCCGGCTGGAAACGAACATCTGGCCCCTCTGGATTTGTCATGGTATATGTATTATAATGAAATGAGGGAAAGACAGAAGCCTTTCCCTCATTTCTTGATTTTGGAGGAAATTTTGCATGAAAGCATATCATAATCTTTTGGCTCTGGCCGCCGCCGGAGTCATCCTGTTCTCGCATGGGAATGTCTTTGCGGACGCGGACAGCGAGGCCGCGCAGATGGCCGCTGTCCCGGGTGACAGCTCCATCGCGGATACTTCAGAGGTCACGCAGGCTGCTGAGAATACGGCCGGCACCGCTGCTGAGACTGCCTCCGATACCGCCGACGCTGCGGAGACCGCGGGGGATACGCAGTCCGATGCGAATGCAGGCATGCCGAACCCGATGGTTCCCTACAATAGTTACACGGAGATGGCACAGGCCCTTGACTTTCATCCGCTTTATTTCCCTTTGAGCTCAGGCCTTGAGCTGCAGCAGCGCTTTATCATCGGCGGCAATGTTGCCGACCTTCGCTATGCCTCGCGCTACGGCCAGCCGGAAAAACGCGCGCAGTTCACCGTGCGCACGGCCGTGGCCGACCCCGACAGCATGACGGCCGAGACGCTCAGCGGCGTTTACGGCGCAAACTGGCAGACGCAGACGATTGGCGGCACGTCCGTGCAGATTGCCGAAGTCAGCGATTCTTCATTTGCCGCCTACTGGACGAAAGACGGCTTTGTCTTCTCCGTCGGGGCCGAAAATGTCAACCGCTGGGATTTCCTGCGTCAGGTGCGCGACAATCTCATCGACCTGACCGAGCATTATTATTGACTTTTCACTTGTTCCGGAACCCTGACTTTTGCAGAGAGGAAAGGATGATAAAATGCAGATCCTTGTCGTAGATGATGAAGCTTCCATACGGGAGCTGCTCGCGTTCAATCTTAAGAAAAACGGCTACGAGGTCGAGACGGCCGCCGACGGCCGCGAAGCCCTCGCCAAGGCGCCCAAAGCCGACCTCGTGCTTCTCGACATCATGCTGCCCGAGATTGACGGCCTCGAAGTCTGCCGCCGTCTCAAGTCAAGTCCGCAGACAAATGGCATTCCCATCATCATGCTGACGGCCAAAGCCGAAGAAATCGACCGTGTGCTCGGGCTCGAGATGGGTGCCGATGACTATGTCGTCAAACCATTTTCCATGCGCGAGCTCATCGCGCGCGTCAAAGCCGTGCTGCGCCGCTCCCATCAGGACGACAAAGCAAAAGGGGAGGCACTCTCCATCGGCAGCCTGCGCATTGACTTTTCCTCGTATCAGGTCTGGCTGCACGATGAGCCCGTGGCCCTGACGCCAAAGGAATACGAGCTTTTGAAGCTCCTCGTGACAAATCCCGGCCGCGCCTTTTCACGCGATGAACTCTTAGAGCGCATCTGGGGCTACGAATACTACGGCGACACGCGCACAGTCGACGTCCACATCCGCCACCTGCGCGCCAAACTCGCCGCGGCCCCCGAAATCAGCGACGCCATCGAAACCGTCCGCGGCGTCGGCTATCGCTTCACCCGCAAAATTTCCTAATAAATAAACAGCCTTAAGAAGATGACTATTTTTGCAGTCATCTTCTTTTTTTTGACATAAAAGCAGGATTTTGCTCATAAAAGAACGAATTGTTCTATAAAGTTTGCTTAAAGACTCATTTGGTATGTATGGCAATATGCTTTTGCGTCAATAAGATTCTGATAGATACGTGACAGTTGGATAAAAATGTAAGAATTTCGTTTAAGAATCCCATTGATGAAAAAGATACAACTCGCATATAACCATTTGCAGGTGCATTTTGTTCCAAAGGTGGGGTTGATATTATGAATAAAATTTATAAGGTCATCTACAATCGCGCGCGCAACATGTATCAGGTCGTCTCTGAGATCGTGCACAGCCGGGGCAAGACACGAAGCCTGCAGAGCCGCGTCCGTCCCCAAAGCCTCGCCCGCCTCGTAGCCGCCACCCTGCTGGCCATGAGCATAGGACTGCCGGTCGGGTGGGCGGCAGATGGTGATAGTGCGGGTACCACCACGAGTGATACTACGACTGCGACAGCGACCTACATCAGCGACACCAATACTGCAGACGAAAACATCAAGGCACTGGATACCCAAGTAGCCAAGAATGCTGCGGATATCAGCACCAATAAGACTAATATAGCAACGAATACGGCTGATATTGCTACGAATAAGGAAAGTATCGCCGGCAACAAGACGGCTATCGATACCAATACAAAAAACATAGCAACGAATAAGACAGCTACGGAGACTAATGCAACCAATATTGCAGCGAATAAGACGGCTACCGAGACCAATGCGACGAATATAGCAGCAAACAAGACGGCTACCGAAACCAATGCGACGAATATAGCAGCCAATAAGACGTCTATTGAGAAGAATGCAACCGATATTACAACAAATGCCAATAATATTGCCACCAATAAATCCGATATCAGCAATCTCAAGAATTTGTCCAATATTACGGATGCCGGCAATACGGTCATCAAGAAGCAGGCCAAACAGGCGGTGAAAGTGGCTGCTACGGGCAATGCCACGGTCAGCACAACCGGCTCGGAAGATGATGGCAGCACTTTGACTTACACCATCAATGTGGCCAACAATGGTGCCATTTCCGTCGGAGATACGAATCTGGTTTCCGGCGACACCCTGTACACGGAACTGCGGCCGACGAGTGGCACTTATATCAGTGCAGGCAATACGACGGCTGCCAATTTGATTTCTTTGGATACAAATTTGGTCAACGTCGTCAATGCTTTGGGCTTGGACATCAATGATACGACTACAAGCTATACATCAAAAATGACTAGGTACTTTAAGGTCAATCCAGAAGTTACCACCAGTACAGATGGTACTAAGACTTATGCCACCGATGCTTCTGTAAATGGTACGAACTCTCTTGCCATCGGGCCAAGTGCCAAGGTGGATACGGCCGCTACGGCCACGGCTCTGGGCAATGGGGCCACGGTAAACAAAACGGCCACCAGCGGCCTGGCCATCGGCAATGGTGCCACCACCGGTGCAACTGAATACACAAAAGTGGTAAACGATACCACGTCCGTCACCGTTGCTGCGGCCGGTGGCGAAAACAGCGTGGCCATCGGCACTTCGGCCAGTGCAGCCGGCAATACGTCCATTGCCTTGGGCAATGGGGCATCCGTAACCAATGATACGGACGGCAACTATCAGGCCGTGGTCAAGTCCGACGACATCGCCATCGGTACGAAAGCTTCCACCGCCGCTTCTGATTCTTCCACGGCCATCGGCAAATCGGCCACTGTTTCTGAGAGCACCGATGCTGTAGCTATTGGCAGCTCCGCAACGGCTTCTTCCTCCAAGGATGCTTTAGTCCTGGGCAAGGAAGCCAAGGCCACCAGTGCCGCCGATTCCATTGCCATGGGTACCAGTGCAGCGGCCAACTCGGCAGATGTGGTGGTCATCGGCAGCAGCACCAGTGCCACCGGTGCCAATTCCGTAGTCATCGGCAAGAGCGCTCAAACCACCAGTGAAGGCGGCAATGCCATCGGCAGTTCCAGCACGGCATCCGGTCGTTCTACGGCCATCGGCCAGAGTGCAACCGCCAATAACTTTGATGCGTTGGCCATCGGCAATGGGGCAACGGCCAATGCAGACCGGTCCATTTCTTTGGGCTATAAGGCAGGCGTGGGTACGACGGAAGGGAAGGGCGAACCCCAGACTTCCGGCTCTCTGATTGCCATCGGTACGGAAGCCGGCAATGACGTAGCCGGTATGCAGAACATTGCTATCGGCTCCAGCGCCGGCAACAAGACGAAGAGCAACTACAACGTAGCCATCGGCTCCAGCGCCGGTTACAACATCAGTTATGCCGACGACAGTCTGAACCAGAATGGGTATAACGTATCCATCGGGTACCAGGCCAATTATCAAAGTTCGGCGGCTAATATTATGAATGCCATCTCTATCGGTGAAAAAACCAATGCGGAAAACTATGCGGTTGCGATTGGCGGGGAAGCCCAAGCTACAGGTACGAACTCTATGGCTTTAGGATATACGGCTCAAGCAGCAGGTACGGACTCCGTTTCCTTAGGGCGGAATGCTTCTTCTGCTGGCGGCAACGTGGCCATCGGTGCCGGTTCTGCGGCTCCGGCTGTTTCTACGCTGGGGACGGTACAGACTGATAGTAAGGGCAATAGTTATCTCTATAAAGCAACGACGAGTACTGGCTCCGATGGATCCACTACGACGACGTATACGGAATATAAGTCTGCCTTTACATATAAACCCTTGTCCGCTAATTCCACTTATGTTTCTGTAGGGGATTCGACGGGCACGACCGCTTTAACACGCCGTATTTCCAACGTAGCAGATGGTGTCTTCGATTCCGATGCAGCAACGGTAGGGCAGTTGAATTCCCTGAATGAACTGCTCCAGGCGACGGACACGAAAGTCGGCTTGACGAAAGATTATTTCGAACAGAAATTTACGGATTTGAATACCAACATTGATTCGGTGAAGCCGCATTATTTTGCCATCAGCAGTTCTAGTGAAAATTTGACAGATAACTATAACAATACAGGTGCTACAGCTAATATGGCAGATGCCATGGCTATTGGCCCTAATGCTAATGCTACTAATAAAAAGACCCTGGCTATCGGCAATAACGTCTATGCCACAGGCCTGCGCAGCATTGCCATCGGTACGGCAGATAACCCATCCACGGATTCCAGTGGTACGAAAACCACACATAATACTTCAGCCGAAGGGGAAAACAGTATTGCTTTGGGTACTTCCACTACGGCCCAGTCTGACAACTCTGTAGCCATTGGTACCCGTGCCCAGACGTATACTACGGATACCACCAAGGGCTCCATCACGGGCGTAAAGGCTGTGGCCATCGGCTATAGTGCAACTACAGCCGGTGATACCTCTGTTGCCGTCGGTAATAACGCCACTGTTAAATATGCTTCCGGTACGGCGGTGGGTACCGATTCTCTGGCAGACGGCACCAATGCTGTGGCCATCGGTGAGGGCAGCAAAGCCTATAGCGACAACTCCACGGCCATTGGCCAGGGCAACAGCATCACGGGCAACAACACCTATGGCTTGGGCAGCAGCAATACAGTCAGCGGTGCCTGGGGAGGTGTTACCACCAGCGGTGTGTCCGGTTATAACAACAGTGTGACCTCTATTTCCGATGCCAATACGAAGAAGGCTATTTCTGGTATTTACATGACTGGTAACAGCAACAGCCTGACCCAGAATGTGGTCGATAACAATGTATCGGATATTACTGTTACGGGCAGTGATAACAAAATCGATGCCGGAGCAGGCGGCACGTCCAGTCATCCCAATACGGTGAGCCAGATTTCCATCGTTGGTTCCAGCAATACGGTCCAGGGCAAGAGCTCAGACAACGGACTGACCAACAATATTAAAAATGTCACCATACTGGGCTATAACAACAAAGTCGATGCCAACACGGATACGAACAAGGACTTCTCCAACACTCAGATCCTGGGCAACAACGTGACGGCCGGCCTGGGCAACTCCGTTTATCTGGGCAATAACGCAGCTTATGTAGGCCAGACCATGGCGAAGAGCGATGCCATCACGGCAGCCAAAACGGCAGCCGATACGGCAGCCGAAGCGTCGGACGAATACGCTGCGGCTACGACGGATACAGAAAAGGCCCAGATTAAAGCCAAATATGAAGCCCAGTATCTGTATGAACTCAATGTGGAAGCTATGGAGGCCAGCGGCACCACGGCCGGCACTCAGAGCTACAGCACAGATAAAACCTATGGTGACGACACGAGTTACACCTACGCTGGTTCCAGTCCGACTGGCGTCATCACGGTGGGCAAAGTTGGCGGCGAACGGCGCATCCAGAATGTGGCCGCCGGTCTTGTCAGTGCGTCCAGCACGGATGCAGTCAACGGCTCCCAGCTCTATGCCCTGACGCGGCAGCTGCGCTTTGGCGGCGACAACTCCACTTTTGGTGCTGACAGTGCTGCCGATACCAACGTCATCGCCCGCGGCTCGGCCCAGACCTTGGCCATCACCGGCGGCGGAGTGGGAGTCACCACGACTAATACGGACGGCGTGACCACCACCACCGTGGACAGCACGAAGCTCACGGACAAGAACATCAGCGTCATCGCCGATACGGACGACAATGCCCTGAACATCAAACTGGCCAGCAACCTGACCAGTCTGAACACGGCCCAGCTGGGTTCCGGCAGCGGCACGAGCTATCAGGAAACCATCAAGCTGGACGGCACGGGGACAAACGGCGGCACCTTGACTCTTGACGATGCCAAGGGCGCCAACGGCGTCACCCTGCGCACCAGCGGCAGTACGACCACAAAAGACCTGTCCGGGACTGCAGCTACGCGGCTTTTGGTCAATGACAAGACGGTGGCCACCATGGATGACGGTCTGACCGTCGGTGGTGACTCCGGCACGGATTCCAACCTGAAACTGAACAGCAAACTGACCATCAAAGGCGGTATCAACAGCCAGAATGCAGCCAACCGTCTGAATGACACGAACAACAACATCGGCGTCACGTCGGACGGCAATGGCACGCTGACGGTCAAACTGAGCAAGGATGTTGTCCTCGGCAATTACCAGAGCGGCACAGAAACGACGGATAAATCCGGTACCCTGCGCGTCAATGGCGGCAGCTACTATTCCATCAACAATGGCTCCAGCATTTCCCTTTATAAATCGACCGGTACGGCGGACGGCTCCAGCAAATCTCCGGCTTCCGATGACACTCTTGGCGTAACCATGGGTATAACAAAGGCCAACGGCGGCTATATCGGCCTCTTTGATGGCAGCGGTACCAATGAAAAATACATCTTCAGCGGCGATACGGAAAATGGGATTCCGCGTATCCAGTACAATAACGGGACGAAGACAGGAACAACCTACAGTCTGGCAACCCTGAACGATGGCACCAATTATAAAGACGATGCGGGCAATTCTATTTCCGTGGCCTTGAATAAGACCCTGACTCTCAGCGGCGGGGCCACGACCGACAGCACGAATACGGCGGCCAACTGGACGACGGGCAACATCAGCGTCGTTTCTTCGGCTGATACGACGGACGGCACAGCCAACGGCAACGGTACCATGAGCATCCGTCTGGCCAAGAATCTGGATCTGAGCAGCGATGGCAGCCTCAAGACGGGGAATACCACGATTAACAACAGCGGCCTGACCAACGGCAGCACGACCCTGAACGGCACGGGACTGACCATTACCAATGGTCCCAGCGTGACCACCAGCGGCATCACGGCCAACGGGAAGATTGCCAAGGTCACGGCGGGAACGGACAATACGGATGCGGCCAATGTGGCTCAAATCAAGGCAGCTACCACGGAAGTAGAGGCTGGCGATAACGTATCTGTTACCAATACACCCGGTGCTAACCAGCAGAACGTTTACAAAGTGAGTGTCAATAACCTGGCCGTGAAAGCTAATGGTGAGGGTACGACTACGGTGGCCCTGGCCAATGGCTTGAACTTCAAGAATGGCACCAACACCACGGCGGCCGTGGCCAGCGACGGAACTGTGACCATCAGCGCCACCCACAACAAACTGACTGCGGTTACGGCTGAAGCAGGGGATAAGGACAATGTGACGCTGACCCTGAAAGATGCAGACGGCAACGAAGTGGCTTCCACGGGCCTGAAGAACACGGTTACCACGGTTTCCAAGAATGGCACGGACCATACGGTGACCTTCGCCCGCAATGACGGAGTTTCTGAAACTCTGTCCCTGGGCGACTTGAACGGTGCCAGCAAGGATGACTTGACGACCAGCGTGAATACCCTGAACAGTACCATCCAAACGGCGGCTGCAAAAGCTACTTCCACTGTCGTAAAAGGTAATAACGTGGACAGCGTCACTGATGATACCAATTCGGCTGACGGCCACCATATTTACACGGTCAACGTCAGCGACCTGGCCGTCAAGACCACGGATGGCGAGAAGAAATCCGTCAAACTGGCCGATGGCCTCGTCTTTGCTGACGGCGACAATACCACGGCTACTGTTGGAGACAATGGTACCATTAAATATAACGTGTCCAATGCAGCCATCAAAGCGCAGGCCAAGGAAGCCGTCGATGTGAAATCGGCCAACAGCTTTGCAACGGTCAGTGCCGACACGACGGATCCCAGTAAGACGACTTTCACGATTACGGCAACGCACAACAAGCTGACCAGCGGGGAAGTGACGACGGCGGCTACGCCTGACAGCAATGCCGTGACCATGACCTTGAAAGATGCTGACGGTAACGAAGTGACCACTTCCGGTTTGAAGGATACGTATACGACGATTACGAAGGATACGGAGGCGAAAACCGTCAAATTCCACCGGAATGATGGCACGGATACGACCCTGAGCCTCAGCGATTTCGGCGCTGCCAGCACGACGGACATGAATCAAGCCGTAGCGGCTGCAACGACGGAAATCAAAGCCGGCACGAATGCTTCGCTGGGAACAACGACGACGGATGCCACGGACAAGCACAAAATCTATACGCTGAACGTGGACAACCTGTCTGTCGCTCAGAATAATACCAAAGTCGGCACGGGCGTAGCACTGAAAGATGGCCTGAGCTTTAACGACGGTACGAATACGACGGCCAGCGTGACGGCAGATGGCAAGGTTTCCTTCAATGTTTCCAATGATGCCATCAAGGCACAAGCCAAAAATGCTGTTTCCATGAACGCAGGGGACAACGTGAAGATCGGTGCGCCCACAGAAACGGATACCAGCAAGACTTACACCATTTCCGTAGACAATCTGAAACTGCAGGCCAACAGTGTCGATGCGGGCAGTCGCAAGCTGGCAGATGGACTCAACTTTGCCAATGGGACGAACACGACGGCTGCTGTCGATGCTGATGGAAAAATCACCTATGGCCTGAATGACAGTATTTCTCTGACTCAGGTCACGACGGGCAACAGTTCATTGTCTAATGAAGGACTGAAAATCACGAATGGCCCCAGCGTCCTGGCCTCCGGCATCAATGCGGGCGATAAGGTCATTACCAATGTTGCCAGCGGTGGCGATACAGACACGAATGCTGCGAACATCAGTGATGTCAAACGTCTCGTAAATGCAGCGTCCAGTACGACGGCCACGACGGGCTTCAAAGTCAAAGGCGACGATACGACGGCCAAGACCGTTCAGCTTGGCAAACAGCTCAATGTCACGGGCGGTGCCACGTCTGATTTGACGGACGGCAATGTAGGTGTCACGACCTCCGCCGATGAGCAGGGCAATGCCACGCTTTCTGTGAAATTGAAGAAAGACATCAATCTTGGAGAAGAAGGCAGCATCCAGACCGGTGCTACGACGATGAATAACGCGGGCATCACCAATGGCAATATGAGCCTGGGTGCCAGCGGCCTGACCATTACGGGCGGCCCCAGCGTCACGACCAGCGGTATCGATGCGGGCAGCAAGAAGATTACCGGTGTGGAAGAAGGCACTGCCGATACGGATGCTGTCAACGTGAAACAGTTGAATGCACTGACTTCCAAAGTGGACAGCGCGGCTTGGACCATCGAGGACGCAGACCACACGGAAAATGCCCAGACGGTGAAGGCCGGAGATACGGTGGCCCTGAAAGCCGGCGACAACTTGTCCCTGAGTCAGGATGGAAAGACGTTCACGTACAGCCTGAACAAGGTCGTGACTGGCATGACCAGCGTCACGGCGGTGGATGACAAGCAGAACACCGCTGTCCTGAACGGCGAAGGCCTGAAGGTTTCGGACAGGGACGGCAATTCGCTGACCCAGCATGCTACGGAAGTACGGCTCCATGATGCCAACAAGGCAGCCGATGATACGACGACTGATGTAGTCCTGAACAAACAGGGCCTGCAGAACGGCGGCCATACCATCACGGGCGTGGCCGACGGCAAGGTCGTTGCCGGTTCCCAGGAAGCGGTCAACGGCGGCCAGCTCTATGCCCTGCAGCAGAAAGTCGGCAGCGGCTGGAAAATCACGGGCAACAATACGGCCAGCACCACCAGCATCGGTGCGGACAAGACCGTTTCTTTCATTAATGGTAAGAACAGTACTGTTACTGTGTCCGGTTCTGATTCCGGCGCTACGGTGAAAGTCGATGTGGATACCGCAACGCTGAGTACAAAAGATAACAAAGCAGTCGCCTCTGGTTCCGGTGTCGCTGATGCCGGCGAAGTAGCAGACGCCATCAACAATGCGGCTTGGAATGTCCAGAAAGCAGGCAGTACAGCTCAGACTCAGCAGGTGAAAGCGGGATCGACGGTGACCTTCGGCAACGACGATAACCTGACTTTGACTCAGAATGGCACGGCCTTTACGTATGGTCTGGCTTCCAATGTAAATATTGCAACCATTCGTCTCGGTGGTACGAAAGGCGCTGATGGTGTCTGGACCGGTGGTATCTACATCGGCAAGCAGGTGGGCGGCGGTGCCAATACCAATGACGGAAATTATATCACCGGCCTTGGCAACACGGCTTGGGATCTGTCCAAAGTGGTGGATGACCGGGCGGCTACGGAAGGCCAGTTGAAAGCAGCTATCAACCAGGTGACCATTGCCTCTCAGTCCGGCGGTTTCGGCCTGCGGGACGCAGACGGCAATACCGTTACGCAGATGCTGGGCCAGACGGTTAGTATTGTCGGTGATACGGAATATGCTCCTGACGGCAAGACCATAACCAAACAGGGTAATATCACGACAGAAGCCGACAGCAAGAACATAGGCGGCATCAAGGTGAAACTCAGCGACAATGTTAAGTTAGCTGATACAGGTTCTTTGACGGTCGGTCAAAGCAAAGTGACAAATGGCAAGGTTGAACTGGATAATACAACGGATACTAGCAAAAAAATTATGCTGGACAGTTCAACTGGTACGGCTGCTGTTGGTGGCGTTATTGTCAATGGTTCTGAAAAGACAGTTACAGGGTTATCTAACACGAATTGGGATGCTACAAAGGCCAATGTAGCTGTTTCGGCAGGCGGTTATCAGGGTTCGACCAAGGCGGCTACGGAAAGTCAGTTAGCTGCGGCTATTTCGCAGGCTACAACGACGGCACAGAACAACGAACTTCATGTTCAGGCCGGTACATATAATGTCACAACCAAGACGGATGCTCAGACAGGGGCTAAGACAAATTCTGTCACCATGAATATTGTCGATGGTGCAGGAGCTACTAAAGGTCAGGTTGTCATCAACGACGTGGCCAAGGCTTCCGATTTGGGCGACACGACGCAGTTGGCTGATGCGGTCAAGACCAAGAACGGCGATAACTATCAGACGACTTCTGTAGTGGAAGCCGTGAACAACCTGAATACGAAGGTCGATAATCGTGTCGGTGACAATCAGTACAGTGCTGTCACCAACAAGGATATTGACGTGCAGGACGGCGATAGTTCTACCACAGCTATTGCTAAACTGAACAAGCGTATGACAGATATTTATACTACAGCCGGACAACACACTACCGTTAGCAATAGCGATAAGAATTTGATTTTGACAAAAACTGAGAATGGAGCCACGAATTACCAAATTGATTTGAACAAGGAAAAACTGGACCTCGGCAATGTGACGATTAAGGGCAATGAAGGCTCCATCGCCGCCAAGTCAATGACGGCCGACACCTTTACGGCCGGCAGCACGGTCGTCAACAACGACGGTGTGAAAGTCGGCGACAAGTCGGCCCTGACCGGCGATACTTTGAAAGTCAACGGCAAGACGTATGTTTCCGGTGATGGCATCAATGCCAACAGCCAGAAGATCACGAATGTCGCAGACGGCAGTAATGACGGCGATGCGGTCAATGTCAAGCAGGTCAACGAACTGGCCGCTCAGCAGAATGCTGCGATTAACCAGAATGCTTCGAACATCAACCAGCTCGACCGCGCCGTCAATCGTCTTGATTCGCGCATCAACCGCGTTGGTGCAGGGGCGGCAGCTCTCGCGGCCCTGCATCCTGGCGACTATGACCCGAACGACAAGGTCGATTTTGCGGCAGGCTTCGGCAATTACCGCGGGGCCAGCGCGGCGGCTGTCGGCGTTTACTACCATCCGGATGAGACCACGACCATGTCCGTCGGCGCAAGCTTCGGCGGCGGTGAAAATATGGTCAACGCCGGTGTCACGTGGAAGATGGGCAAGGATTCCGGTCATATGCGCAAACAGGCCGTAAGGACTGTGCCGGTTCAGTTTGTCGCTGCCAATACAGCGGCGGCCGTGCCGGTCAGCGCGGCGAATGCGGCGGTCAAAACGCCGGCCCCGACTACGACAACGACTACGACTACAGCGGCCAACGGCCAGCAGGTCCCGATTGTCGCAGCTTACCTGCCTTCGCCGGATTCGCCGGTCCGCGCGGAAAACGATGAGCTCAAGGAACTTCTGGCACGCCAGACGGCCATCCTTGAAAAACTCACGGAGCAGAAGACGGGCCAG
The DNA here is from genome assembly GCF_051886055.1 of Mitsuokella apri. Lineage (NCBI taxonomy): Bacteria > Bacillati > Bacillota > Negativicutes > Selenomonadales > Selenomonadaceae > Mitsuokella > Mitsuokella apri. The sequence goes on from NZ_JBJEXT010000040.1 coordinate 123,487, forward strand.
CCCGCTGCCGCAGCTCCGGCTGTCAGCGGCGACGACCTCTATCCGGATGTGCCGGAAAATCACTGGGCCTATGACTTTGTCGGCAAACTCGCCAAAGCCGGAGTCCTCAAAGGCTGCAGCGTAGAAGACCCTGTAAACAACCCGATGCTCACGCGCAACGACTTCGCTCAGATTCTCTACACGGCCCTCAAGAACGGCGCCACGAAAGACCCCGCCCTCAACAAAGACGGCGGACTCAATCATCTGGCCAGCGAATTCCGCGCCGAACTCAAAAATGTCAAACGCTGACCTCCGCTGACTTTTGGCAGCAGGTCAAAGCAGTCGGACAAGGCAGAATTAAAATGATGCCATAAAACAAAAAGGAAGTTCCTTCACGTTATCGCGTTATCGTGAAGGAACTTCCTTTTTACTGCTCAGTGTGAGCCATTCGCCTTTTGTGCTTTGCCGTCATATATGACGATTTCCTAAAATCTCATCAATCACCGGCAGGATTTCCTCGAGTTTTTCATACGGGTGAATGTGGAAATACGTATCGCCCGTGAGCATCGCGGAAAGGTCCGTCTGCGAATGTCGGTAAAAAATATGACAGGGAATGCCAAAACGCTCGGCATACGCGAGCTCGTACCCGACACCGAGAGAAGGATTCGTGCATTCGGCAATCACCACATCCGCACGGCGCAGCCAGCCCGTGTCCTGCTCATAAATCAGCTGGTCGCGGCGGCCCTGCTCATGGGCATTGAGGTCGAGATTGCCGACATGCTCCGTGAGCACGGTATCCGTTTTCTGGATATAGGCGATGATTTTTTGATAAAGCGCGGCATCCGCGCGCCCGCCGCGGATACTGCCGGCAAAGTAAACATTTCGATTCATTTTTTAGCCACGTCCTTCTATAAATATGATAAGATAATACTTGGCAGTTAAGGCGTCAGGGAAAGGCGGCGGGAAGAAGATACTAACCAACGTTCCGCGCAGCAGGCTGAAGCTCCACTTATGGTTAGTATCTTCTTCCCACCTTACAATCTATCGTACTAAAAAACTTTGATACTAGTTAGTAAAAGCGAGGGGCAAAGCCCCAAAGCGTCCCCCTTCGAGGCGAAGAAGGAGAAAAGCCGGCAAAGAGGGGATGGCTGTTCAGCCGGCCACGTGGAGCGGGGAACAGCCATCCCCGCCTTGCCATCGCCAACTGTCCCTCATTTCCACGAATCCATCCCGCGAATTATATATATGAGTATAGGAGAGTATCGAATGAAAGTCATTAATTTCTACGGTGGTGCCGCCATCGGCAAGAGCACGATTGCCGCGGATATGTATTCCAAGCTCAAACGCATGGGCTACCGCACGGAGCTTGTCGGCGAATTTGCCAAGTGGCTCTGGTACCAGAATGCCACGGATATCGTCGAGGACCAGCTTTATCTTTTTGCCGAGCAGGCCCACCGCACGCGCACCCTTGCCAAATACAACGTCGACTTCGCCATCTGCGACTCGCCGCTGCCTTTAAACATCATCTACAACCGCGAGCCCTCCGACGCCTTCGATACCCTCGTCATGCAGGAGTTCAACCGCTACGACAACCTCAACTACCTTCTGCGCCGCAACGACGAATTCCTCGCCGTCGACGGCCGCCCCGAGACGGACCTGCCGCGCGCCAAAGAAAAAGACCAGCAGATCCTTTCCGTTCTCGAGAAATACAACGTACCGTATACCGTCATATCCCCGTGGGAGACAGATAGGGTCCTGCTGGACCTAAAAATCAAGAGGTAATTAATACCAACGCGTCATCGGCAGCTCGTTGTTGTTGCCCTTCGTCATGAGCACCTGATGAATGTCGATGTAGCCGATATAGAAGGCCGCCGCGCAGCCGCAGAGGTAGAGGTCCCACATGCGGACGAATTCTTCGCCCTTCCAGCCCGCGACTTTGTCGTGAACGGCGAGGAAGTTCTTGTACCAGCAGCGCAGCGTCTTGTAGTAATGGCGGCGCAGGCTCTCGACATCGAGCACGCGGAAGTCGGCGTCGTAGGCATGCGAAATGAGTTCACGCAGCGACGGCAGCGTGCCGCCCGGGAAGATGTACTTGCGGATCCACGGCTCCGAGACAACTTCGTCATGGCCCGTAATCGTGTGCAGCAGGAAAATGCCGCCTTCTTTCAGGAGATGGTTGGCCGTTTCCATGTACGTTGCGTAATTCGAGCGGCCGACATGCTCCATCATACCGACGCTGACAATGCGGTCGAATTTAAGCCCTTTGTCCTCAAGGTCGCGGTAGTCGATGAGCTCAATCGTCACGAGGTCCTCAAGACCTTCTGCCTTGATGCGTTCCTGACTCTTTTTCCACTGTTCCTTGCTCAGCGTGCAGCCATAGCCCTTGACGCCGTATTTCTTCGCGGCCTCAATGAGCAAGAAGCCCCAGCCGCAGCCGATATCGAGGAGCGTCATGCCCTGTTTCAGATAGAGTTTTTCGAGGATGTAGTCGACCTTGTTGCGCTGAGCCTGCTCAAGCGTGTCGTCGTCATGCTTGAAGTAAGCACAGGAATAACTCATCGTCGGGTCGAGCCAGAGTTTATAGAATTCATTGCCCAGGTCATAATGAGAGGAAACCTCTTTGGCCTGGTCTTTTTTCTTTTCCGACATATAGAGGATGCTGCACAGGCCCTTGCGGTCGAGCGAGAAGCGGTCGGCCTGTTCGAGGAACGTGCAGAGCATGTGGAAGAGGTCGCCCTTGATTTCAATATCGCCGCGCATATAGGCCTCGCCAAGCGCCAGCTCCGTCGACTCCAAGAGCTCCTTCTTCGGCACATCCTTGTGGATGACAACCGTGAACTCCGGCTCACCCTGACCAATCGTGTACGTCTCATCATGCATCTCGACATTGAAGCAGTGCTTGTCGAAATGCTCGAGATAATGCAGGAAAAAATTGTCCATCAACTTTTGAAAATGCATGGGAAAAACCCCTTTCTTCTACAATTCGAGGGGACCGCAAGTGAGCGAATGCCTCTCATTTTAGATACTTTACAAAACCCTTTCGACAGAATTTCCGCAAAACCCTCTTTTATCATGAAAAAAAGTTATCGTATCATAGAAAAATTTACAGCAGAACGGAGAAAAGAGGGAAGTATTTTTTCTGATAACATGGAAGTATATGAAAAATTAGAGGAGCTTCATGAAATCTTTATGCAGCTCTCAGATACATTCGTTTTCGCTTTATGTCAGATAAAGACTCTTAACGAAAACAAAGTGTAATTTAATGCCAACTCCAATGATAATGACAATAGTCTGCTGTAGAATTACAAGTAATAAAAGTTATTTATTACCGCGATTTATAAAAATGGAACGATTTTCAAGAAACAGGACAAGCGTGTCGTGGAGGACAAGCCCTGTACATCCTTCCAGATATAAATCACGCAAAATGTGTCTTTATCATGGAGGGGAAGCACGATGAATCATATTTACAAAGTCGTCTGGAGCAAAGTGCGCGGTTGCTACATTGTCGTATCCGAAATCGCAAAAAGTAACGGCAAAAGCCGCTCACTGAAAGCCGCCGTGCTCGGAGCCGTGTTTATGGGAACGGTGCTGATCACGGGAGCGGGGAGTTTGAATCCGGTCGAAGCAGCAACAGGATATACGGGACTTGGTGGTACGATAAATACGGATAACTCAATTGCTGTTGGTACTAATACAGCAGCTGGTAATACAGCAACGAGTACTCCGGCTGCTGCCATCGGTGAGAATGCTGAAGCAACAGGAAAATATTCGATTGCTATAGGTTTTGGCGTTCAGGAAAGCGAAGATAGTGTTACGAAAACCACGGCAAGTGGTGAAAGCGCCGTTTCTATTGGCACCGATACGAATGCAGCAAATCAGCATTCTATTGCGATTGGTTCTCATACATCTGCAACTGCTGATTCAACGGTATCCATTGGTTATGATACGCATGTATCAGCAGCTTCGGCAGTAGCTATTGGCAGTGGTTCAAAAGTCAATCGTGGCTACAGTATAGCTATCGGTCTTAGTGCCTTAGCTGGCGTTGAAGACAGTGATACAACAGCAGGAGAGTTGGATGGCAGTAAGGCGGTTGCTATCGGATGGGATGCACAGGCTACTAAGGAAAATAGCATTGCCATTGGTTGGTATGCACAGGCATCTGGTGCAAAAAATACTATAGCTCTAGGTGCAGCCAGCTATGCTGAGTCAGAAGGTTCTGTTGCTTTGGGATATGGCTCCAATGCCAGCAGAGCCGCAGGCAATACTCAGGATGGAACTGTACTTGATGCATATCGGAAACCATCGACGGTAACTAGTACAAGCAGTAATGCCAGCACTTGGATTTCAACATCTGGTGCTGTTTCTGTAGGCAATACCAGTGCAAAGAAGCCTATTACACGACAAATTACAGGCGTAGCAGCCGGTTCATCTGACACAGATGCTGTTAACGTCGCTCAGCTTAAAGCAGCAGGTACGACAGTTACTTCAAATGATAAATCCGTGGGGATTACGACTACGACGGATCCGACGGATTATCATACCAATTATGATTTGAGCATAGCTACATCAACTTTGTCCACGACTAATGGTACTGTGACAAATACGAATCCTACGACCGCCACCAAATCTTATGTCACGGGTGATAATGTAGCCAATGCTATCAATAATTCTGGCTTCAATCTGACAACGTCTAAGTCGGACGGCACGGTTTCTGGTACGAGCACGGAACTCATCAATCCGGGCGAGACTGTCACGCTTGATGCCGGCAAGAACATCGCTTTAACGCAAAATGGCAGCACGATTTCCATTGCTACGTCCGATGATATGACTTTGGGCAAGGCAAACAGCACGGACGGCTCTGGAAATACTGTAGCCGGCACAAATGGCAGACTCGCTGTTGACAATACGAATGGTTCCAGCGTTGTCATTGGCAAGGATGCTGTCTCGAAGACAAGCTCGACTTCGACGGTTGCACAGTCCGGCATTGGCGTCAATGGTACGGATGGTACGACAAATGGTGTTTCCATGTGGGCCGAGGGCAGCGGTACGAGCACGAAGGGCCATATTGGCCTGACTGGCTCGGACGGTGCTTTCACCGATATCTGGACCGACTATGGCACGAAAACGCTGAACAGCGATAAAAATACTACTGCGGATACAGCCAGCCGCCTTGTTTATACGGATACTAAGGGAAATCATGAAGTTGCTACGATGGATGATGGTTTGAAGTTTAAAGGTGATGATGCTACGGTTATCACGAAAAAGTTGAATGAGCAGTTAGAAATTGTCGGCGGAGCCACTGGTGATTTAACGGATAACAATATTGCCGTCAAGAGTACTTCTGATGGTAAATTGAAAGTCCAGTTGGCCAAGGACCTTACAGATTTGAACAGTGTGAGTGTTGGGAATACAACGATAAATACAAGTGGCCTGGCCATTACCAATGGTCCAAGCATAACTGCGTCCGGTGTTGACGCAGGCAGTAAAGTCATTAGTAATGTAGCAGATGGTGTCGCAAATAACGATGCTGTCAATGTTTCTCAGTTGAATGCCGTAAACAATAAGGCTAGTCAGCACTCTAGCGTGAAAGCTGGTTCGACCAATGTGACGGTATTAGAAGGAACGAATGCAGCTGGGGGTACAGAATACACGGTCGATTTGTCAAATAAAGTGACTTTGGGAACTGATGCCTCTAAGCAGGTATCCATCGATGGTACCAATGGTACTGTCACAGTCGGTCAGAATGGCACTCAGGTAAAATTGGATAGCACGGATGGCAGCGTGACAGCTGGCAGCGTAACCATCAATAAAGATGGCAAGGGCACGGTGAATGGCCTGACTAACAAAACTTGGAACAGCGATAGCTATACTTCGGGTCAGGCCGCAACAGAAGACCAGCTTCATCAGGTGGAACAGAATGCTAAATCCTATACGGATAGTCAAATTACCAATGTGAACAGCCGAATTAATCAGATTTCTCAGCAGCACACGACTGTTTCTGTAAATAATAACAGCACTTCCGGCAATCTAGTCCTGAACAAAACGAATGCGACGGATACCGCCGGTGCTAATTACGATATTTCCTTGAGCAATAATGTGACGATCGGCAGTGCGGGCACGAATGGTCAGAATGGTACTTTGACCGTGACCAGTGCAGACGGAACGAAATCCGTTAAGGCAGATGGAGAAAATGGTCAGCTGACTTTTAAGGATGGCTCCAACACGGCTTCGCTGAAAGCTGCGGCGGCTGCTGCGGGCGTGGATGGCACTTCTATTAATCGTGTCGCTGTGGATAATCATGCTGTTGCTACCTTGGCTGATGGTATGAAATTTGCCGGTGACACGGGCGCGGCCTTGACGCAGACGCTGAACAGCACGACAAATATCAAGGGCGGTGTTGCGGATACGTCGAACCTTTCCGATAATAATATCGGTGTGGTTTCTGACGGCAATGATACGCTGACGGTCAAACTGGCAAAAGACCTGCAGGGGCTGAACAGTGTTGATACGGCGACACTCAATGCCACGACGGTGAATGCTGCGGATGTCAATGCTGCAAATGTCAAGGCAACGACGGTTGCGGCTGATACGGTCAACGGCAGCACGTTCAACGCGGGCAATACGACCATCAATAGCAGCGGTCTGACAGTCAAGTCGGACGACGGCAGCCGTGCCCTCACGGTGCAGGATGGCAATGTCAGCATGGCGGGTAATCAGATTCACAATGTCGCAGCCGGCACAGCCGATGATGATGCCGTCAATGTCTCCCAGCTCAAGAAAATGGGCGGCGAAATCAGCAATGTCAGCCGCCGTGTCGACCGCGTCGGCGCCGGTGCCGCGGCTCTCGCTGCCCTGCATCCGCAGGATTTCGACCCCGATGACAAATGGGATTTCGCTGTGGGCTACGGCAATTACCGCGGCGCGAATGCTGCGGCGGTCGGCGCGTTCTATCAGCCGAACGAAGATACGACCTTGTCAATTGGCGGCACGGTCGGCGGCGGGGAGAACATGATCAACGCGGGCATCAGCTTTAAGTTTGGCCAGGGCAATCATGTGACGAACAGCCGTGTGGCGATGGCCAAGGAGATTCTCGCCCTTAAGGATTACGTCGAGAAGCAGGATGCCGAAATCCAGCAGCTCAAGGCCCTTGTCGGCAGTCAGTCGGGCGAGACGAAGAAGCGTTCGCTGTTGTTCCCGGATGTGCCGGAGAATCACTGGGCCTACACTTACGTCAAGAAACTGGCCGACCGCGGCCTGCTTGAGGGCTTCCCGGATGGCGAGTTCAAGGGCGACCGCCTGATGACGCGTTACGAATTTGCCGCGATTTTCGAGCGTGCCCTCGAAAACGGCGTTACCGCTGACGCGGACCTGCAGCACATGGCCGACGAATTCGACCCCGAGATTCGCGAACTCAGCCTGAACCGCTTCCGCGTCGACCGCGTAGCCGGCGACGATAACGACCGCCACAAGATTGAGCGTGTCCGCGTCAACGATCGCGATGAAGAAGTCCAGAAGAAGAATGGCGAAAAGGCCAAAATCTACCGCGACATCTACGGCGAGCAGATTGAAAAAGCAGCGGAAGCTGCCAAATAAGATTTTTCCTTCCTATTATATATGCTTATTAGGGACTGCCTGCGGGCAGTCTCTTTTTTTCAAATATTTTTCGCAGGAATCATAGGAAAAAATAAGAAATCATAGGCCGGTGTGATAAAAAGTATATCGCCGCGGCGCGATATGTGATAGTCTAAAACTATAAACGATAGAGAAAGGACGAGAGAAGTTTATGGAACGCAAGATGATAGTACGGAATGCCTATGCTCTGGTCGGGTATTTGGCGAAGGATTACGATGGCATGATGAAGAACGAAAGTCTGCTCGGACGTCTGGCTATCCGTTTTTTCTGGCAGCTCAGCGGCACGCGCTATCAATCGTTCATCCAGCAGACGTTTCAGGGGATCCCAAAGAATTTTGCGGGCAGGCTGCTTGAGGTGCCGGTCGGGACGGGAGTGCTTTCCCTGCCGCATTACTGTCAGATGAAGTCGTCGAAGATTGTCTGCCTCGATTATTCGGAAGAGATGCTCGCAAAGGCCAAGGCTGCGCCGCTGGCACGCAGGCTGCCGAACGTCCATTTTACGCGCGGCGATGTCGGGGACCTGCAGTATGAGGATGGCACGTTTGACTGCGTGCTGTCTTTAAACGGCCTGCATGCTTTTCCGGATAAGGACGCGGCGTTTGCCGAGACGCACCGCGTGCTTCGGGACGGCGGCACGTTTACGGGGTGCTGCTATGTCAAGGGCGAGAATAAGATTACGGATTTCTTTGTGCAGTCGTTCTGTGTGCCGTGCGGATTTTTTACGCCGCCTTTTGATACGGCGGAGAGCCTGGAAAAGAGACTGCGCGGGCTTTACTCTCATACGCGGATTACGAAGGCCGGGTCATTTGCGGGATTTATTTGCAAAAAATGAGGTAGAAAAATAAAGCGAGACTGTTTTTTACAGCCTCGCTTTTTTTCGTACGCTTTTTTTACGTTTATTTGATTGTGGTTTTGGGGAAGGTCAGGGTGAAGGTGGTGCCTTCTCCGAGCTGACTTGTTACTTCGATTTTGCCGCCGAAGAGTTCGACTAGGAATTTGACTAAGGAGAGTCCGATGCCGTTGCCGCCGGATTTTCTGGCGCGGGCTTTGTCGACGCGGTAGAAGCGGTCGAAGATGCGCGGCAGGTCGTCGGGGGCGATGCCGATGCCGTTGTCCTGGACGGTGATTTTGATGTTTTCGTCGTTTTCGCCGTCGGACTGACTTTTGACGAGGATTTTGCCGCCCTCTGGGGTGTATTTGATGGCGTTTTCAGTCAGGTTGTAGAGGATTTGGCTGAAAAGTTCGGGGGCTGCGGAGACGAACAGGGTTTCTGCGGATGGTTCAATCTGCAGGTTCTGTGACTTTTTCCCGGCTTTTTCCTGCAGCTGTCTGCCCGTATGTTCCAGCGTTTCGTTGACGTCAATGGGCACGCGCTTGACTTTGGTGCGGCCGTGATGGCTGTCGAGGCGCGCGAGCTCCAGGAGACCTTTCATCAGGCGGGTCATGCGCTGGGCCTCCTGGTAGATGATACTGATGAAGTGATGGCTGGCTTCGGGGTCTTTGAAGTCGTCGTCGAGCAGGGTCTCGGCAAAGCCGGAGATGGAAGTCAGGGGCGTGGCGAGTTCGTGTGCGGCGTTGCTGACAAATTCGGCCTGACGCTGGTTGATTTCCTGCAGCAGCGAGATGTCGTGGAAGACGGCGAGCACGAGTTCGTCGGAGCCGTCGCGGAACGGTGCGAGGAAGACTTGGAAAGTATGCTTTATATTGTTTTGACCGTCAAACTGCAGCGTAATGGTCTGAGACTTGTTTTCGCGGCAGACGACCTGTGCGGTCTCGGAGAGCTCGGCACTGCCGATGACGTGAATGCTGTGTCGGTGCAGTTCGTTGCCCTGCAGGTGGAAGGTCTCTTCGGCCTGACGGTTCGTGTTGACGATGAGGCCGCGTTCGTCGATGAGCATGATGGCGTTGTCGGTATTGTTGAGAATGAGGCTCATCTTATGGGCTTCGTCCTGCGATTCCTGAATTTTCCGCGAGAGGTTGGCCGTCAGGCGGTTGATGGTCTTGACGAGGGTGTCGAATTCGTCATCGCCGCTGCGCCAGCGCAGGCGTTTATGCAGATTGCCGCCCGCGATTTCCATGGCACCGAGGCTCAGACAGCGGATGGGCTGGACCTGACGATGGGCAAGCCAGATGGAGATGATGAGGGCGATGAGCAGGGCGAAGAACAGGGCCGAAAGGATGAAGTGAAAGCCCATGTTGTACGACTGTTCCATGGAAGCGAGCGAAGAAGAGGTGCGGATGATACCGATGAGCTGGCCGCTGCGGTAGACGGGAATTGCGGCGTACATGAAGTTTTCGTGCAGGGTGTCGCTTTTGCGGATGGCCATGCCGTAGTCGCTCGTCATGGCCTGCTGGACTTCCTCGCGGTCGAGGTGGTTGTCGAGGGCGCTGCTGGGCTCGGAAGTATCGCCGAGCACCGTGCCGTCGGCGTCGATGACGGTGATGCGCAGATTGGTCTTTTCATGGAGTTCACGCAGGATGGTGTCAAGGGCTGCCGTGTTGCGCGTGTAGAGAGTGTCTTCAAGTGAGGTCTCGACGATTTTGGCGTTAAGAATCAGGGCGTTCTTTTCCTGCTGCATCGTGTAGTCGCGGAAATAGTTCAGCAGGATGATGCCGAGAAGGGAGAGGGAGACGAGGACGATGAGCAGGAAGGATGAGACGAGACGGCGGGTAATTTTGGAATGAAACAAAGGATCAGCTCCTTTTTTAGTATATTTTTTCGTGTCATATGGACATTTGTACGCGATAACGGCTTTTTCTGTATCCGCGTTTGCTTTACAGATTCGACGGGCAGAAGGATTTTCCTGCTGTTTTTCGGAAATGTCTGTCATGAACATACATATTAGAGCGGTACTGCGGAAAGGTTGTGGTGTTATTATAATATAATGGTGTATATGTGTACACTTTATGTGGTTTCTTGACATATTTCTGAAATAGTCTTACACTATCCATGTGCCTTCTATCCACATAGGATGGACAGGCGATATTATCTTTCAGATTTTCTGGATGCAGGGGGAATTCCATGTCGGACCAAAATCATGGACGGCGTCCTTATAAGCCGAGGATGTCGCCTGCTAAGACGTATGAGGAAATCAATTCGTACGTCGTGTTCTGGGGCTTGTTTTTTTCGGTCATCTTTGCTTTGGCCGTGGGTTATCTCTGTCTGAAAATCGGCCAGACGGTCGATGCGTTTGCGCCGGTTTCGGTGCTGGCCATGGGCATGGCGGTGCTGTTTCACCGCAAAAATGCGTTTCCGGAGACGGTGCACATTCAGGCCATTGCAAGTGCCGGCACGAATATCATCGGCGGGGCGATGTTCATTCTGCCGGCCCTTTATATTCTGCACATCGAGGATGTCTCGTTTCTTGAAATGGTCATCCCGATTGTCCTTGGCGGCGTGCTCGGCGTCTTTCTCGCGACGGTGTTCCGCCGTTATTTCTGCGAGGAGATGGACGGCGTTTATCCGTTCCCGTCGGGCAGTGCGGCAGCCGAAGTCCTCGAGTCGGACGAAGGCTCGAAGGCACATTTGATGCTTTTGAGCGGTGCTGTGGCCATGGTCTACGATTTTGTGCTCAATTCGCTCGGCTGGTGGCAGGAACTTTTGACGACGACGACGTTCCAGTGGGGACAGGCTCTGGCCGATAAATACAAATTGGTTTTCAGTCTCGATAACGATGCGGCCCTTTTGGGCATCGGTTATTTCACGGGCCTTCGCTATGCGGCCATCATCGCGGCGGGTTCGTTTTTCTCGTGGCTTGTCTGCGTGCCGATTGCGTATTATCTCGGCGGCGACCATATGATGGTGGTCGATGGGACGTCGATGCTTCTCGCAGAGGCTCCTGTCGATGCGGTCTTCTCGCAGTATGTCCGCCATGTCGGCATCGGCATGCTTGCGATGTCGGGCATCATCGGCCTTTTGTCGATGTCGGGCGTCGTTGCGCGCGTGGTCAGACGTGCCGTTTCGGACCTCTTCACGAAGAGCTCGAAAAAAGCGGCGGGGCTGCTGCGCACGCAGCAGGACCTGCCGATGGTGCAGATTGTCTTTGGCAGCCTGCTCATGACGGTTTTGTTTGCCGTTTTTTTCCACATCATGTGCTCCGAAAGCCTGACGCAGACGATGATCGCCTTTGTCGTGGTCATGCTGTTTGCCCTGCTTTTGTCGGTCGTCGGCATCAGCTCGATTGCGTTCACGGGCAATGAGCCGGTTTCCGGCATGACGATTTTCATGATTATCGTTTCGGCGGTTGTCATGGGCAGCGCCGGCATGCATGGCAAGGCCGGCATCGTGGCCATCCTCATGATGGCAGCGTTCCTGTGCGCGACGCTCGCGGTTTCTGGCAATTTTATGTCGGAGCTCAAGGTCGCGTATCTCACGGGCGCGACGCCGAAGAAAATGCAGCAGTGGCAGCTCGTCTCGATTGTCCTCGCCGGTGTTGTGTCGGTCGGTGTCGTCTTCCTCCTGAATCACGCGTATGGCTTTACGGGGGATGGCGCTCTTGCCGCACCTCAGGCCAATGCGATGGCCGCCATTGTGGGCCCGATGATGGACGGCGGCAATGCGCCGTGGCCGCTTTACATGGCAGGTGCGTTCTTTGCCGTCATCCTCTGGATGATGAAGATTCCGCCGCTCGCCTTCGCCCTTGGCGCGTATCTGCCGATGGGCATCAATACGCCGGTGCTTGTCGGCGGCCTGATTTCGTATTTTGTCTCGCACAGCAGCAAGGATGAAAAAGTCAATGCCAAGCGCCTGAGCGAGGGCAATACGGTCGCTTCGGGCTTTGTTGCCGGCGGTGCTATTGGCAGCCTCATCAGTGCCGTGCTGCACATCGCCGGTATCGACTGGTTCGCCAAGGCCTGGGCCGCTTCGCCGGCCGCGACGTTCGCCGGACTCATCGCGTATTTTGTGCTCTGCATCTTCATCTACGCGATGGCGAAAAAAGCCGCCCGCGCCGACGCATAAGCTTTTGGATAAATAAAATTTCGAAGACGGATAAGCCAGTTCCTGAGGGTTTTTCATCAGGAACCGGCTTTTTGTGTTATACTGGAACATATTGTTCGCTTGGATTTTTTACAAATAAAATGGAAAGGGAAAGGGTGGTATTTTGGAACATTCACGCCGTGTGGGCATGACGGCGGCGCTCATGACCTATTTGATTTGGGGCGTACTGCCGCTTTACTGGAATCTTCTCGCGCGGGCTGATGCCAATGAGATTCTGGCGCACCGTATTATTTGGTCATTTTTCTTTATGCTGCTGGTGCTCGCTTTGACGAAGCGCTGGCAGGCGTTTAAGGCCGACTGCCGCGCGCTTTGGCAGAATAAAAGGCGCGGCGCGATTCTCTTGGCCGCGGCTTTTATCATCAGCATCAACTGGCTGACGTATATCTGGGCCGTCAATCACGATCATGTCATCGATACGAGCATCGGGTATTATATCAATCCGCTGATGAGCGTGCTGTTCGGTGTTATTTTCTTTCGTGAGCACATTGGTGGCATTAAGAAGTTCTGCATTCTGCTCGCGGCCATCGGTATTTTCCTGATGACGTATCAGCTCGGCTCGCTGCCGTGGGTCTCGGTGGTGCTGGCCGTGACGTTTTCGGTTTATGGGGCACTCAAGAAGCAGCTGCAGCTCAATCCGTTTTCGAGCATCACGCTCGAGACGCTTTTGATGCTGCCGTTTGCCCTGCCGTATATCGCAAGGCTCATGATGTCGCCGGAGAATCATTTTTCGCTGGCGACGCCGGATTTGGCGCTTTTCCTCATGGGGACGGGCGTGGTGACGGCGGTGCCTTTGGTGCTGTTTTCGTACGGGGCGAATTTGCTGCCTTTAAATGTACTCGGATTTTTCCAGTATATCAGTCCGACCATCGGGCTGCTGCTCGGAATTTTCTTTTTCCATGAGGAGTTCGGGCTGGCGCAGATCAGCGCGCTGGCATTTATTTGGGCCGCGCTGGCGCTGTTTACGGCGGCAGAGGGACTTGGCGGCAGGAAGTAAGGGCCCTCGAGAAGGGAAGGCGGGGAAGCGGGCTGGCGTCGCTGCGCGGCGGCCGGCTGCTAAACTTATTTTTTGCCTTTTAATTCAGCCTTGCAGGGAGCTAAACGCACTTCGTTTGGACGGACGCTCCTTCGCAAGGGTTCTGGCAGGCAAAAAATAAGTTCTTGACGCAGGCGGCCGAACGCTCCGCTCGTGCCAGCCCGCTTCCCCTTACTGCCAGCTTTGGGGTTACGGGCTTTTATGAGGCTGCCACTGGGGGCAGCCTCATAAAAGTAGTACGCAGTGTCTTGTTTCCAATTTGATAGAAAGTTGATGGAAAAGAAAGGGACTATATTATATGGAAGAAACCGATAAAATTACGTTGGAGTCTGTCATTCGGCTTAAAAAGATTGTGGCGCGGCTG
>NZ_JBJEXT010000041.1:0-1875 GCF_051886055.1 Mitsuokella apri
CGGTGTTCCTGACGCGCGCCCGGTGCGACGTAGACCTCACAGCCGATGATGGGCTTGACGCCCTGTTTCTTTGCTTCTTTATAAAAATCGATGACGCCATACATCGCACCGTGGTCAGTGATGGCAATGCTGTCCATGCCAAGCTCTTTTGTCGTCTTGATGAGTTCCTTGATGCGGCTCGCGCCGTCAAGCAGAGAAAATTCTGTATGGACATGAAGATGGGTAAATGGCATAAGCCGCTCCTTCCCGAAAAAATAAGCAGGGGGATTATACAATATTAGTAGAAAAGCCGGAGACATGGTCTCCGGCTCATAGCCTGTAAAAATCAGATTTCCATGATGATGGGCAGAATCATTGGACGGCGGCGCGTTTTCTCGAACAGATAACGGCCAAGTGCATCGCGTACATTCGACTTGATGGCAGCCCATTCCTTGACTTTCTCGTCTTCGCAGCGCTCAAGTGCCTGTCTGACGCGGGCTGTTGCTTCATCCATGAGCGCTTCCGATTCGCGCACATAAACAAAACCGCGCGAGACGATATCCGGACCGGCGACAACGCGGTGCGTCTGCTTGTTCATCGTCACGACGACAATCAGAATGCCGTCCTGCGAGAGCTGACGGCGGTCGCGCAGCACGATGTTGCCGACATCGCCGACACCGAGGCCGTCGACCATGACCATGCCGGCCGTGACTTTGCCGGCCACCTGGCCTTTATCACGCGTGAACTCAAGAATCTGGCCGTTCTCGCTGATAAAGATATTCTCCTTCGGCATGCCGAGCTCGCGGGCCAGACGTGCATGCTGCACGAGATGATGATACTCGCCATGGACCGGGATGAAGAACTTCGGACGCACGAGGTTGTGCATGAGCTTGAGTTCTTCGCGGCTCGCATGGCCCGAAACGTGGATGCCCTGATTGCGGCCGTAAATGACGTTGGCACCAAGCTTCATGAGGTTGTCGATGGTCTTCGAGACGAGCTTTTCGTTGCCCGGAATCGGCGTGGCCGAGATGATGACCGTATCACCAGGCACGATGCCGACCTTGCGGTGGTCGGACATGGACATGCGCGTCAGTGCGGACATCGGCTCGCCCTGACTGCCCGTCGTGATGATGACCATCTGCTCCATGCGGTAGTTATGAATCTCGTCGATGTCAACGAGCGTGCCTTCCGGCGCCGTGATATAGCCGAGCTCGAGCGAGATATTGACGACATTGACCATGCTGCGGCCAAGAACGGCGACATGGCGCTTATAGCGCACTGCCGTATCGATGACCTGCTGGATGCGGTGAACATTTGACGAGAACGTTGCGACGATGATGCGGCCGCGTGCATTGTGAAACGCCTTGTCAAAGGCCGCACCGACCGTGCGTTCCGACGGCGTATGCCCCTCGCGTTCCGAATTCGTCGAGTCAGCCATAAGCACGAGCACGCCGCGGTTGCCAAGGTCTGAGAAGCGGCGGAAGTCCGTCATCTTGCCGTCAATCGGCGTGTAGTCGAGCTTGAAGTCACCCGTATGCACGATCATGCCGACCGGCGTCTTAATGGACAGGCCGACAGCATCCGGAATCGAGTGATTGACTCGGATGAAGCCGACGCTGAAGCAGCCGATATTGATGATATCGCCCTGCATGACAGAGTGCAGATTGCTCGAATCCACGCCGTTTTCCTTAAGACGCCCCTCGAGAATGCCGAGCGTCAGGCGCGTGCCGTAGACCGGCACATTGATTTTCTTGAGGACATACGGCAGGGCGCCGATATGGTCCTCATGACCGTGCGTCAGCACGATGGCCTTGATCTTATCCTTATTTTCAATGAGATAACTGATATCCGGGATGACGAGGTCGATGCCGAGCATATCCTCATCCGGGAACATCA
>NZ_JBJEXT010000042.1:0-39890 GCF_051886055.1 Mitsuokella apri
GCCCTTGGCTGCATCAAACGTATGAGCCATGCCGCCGCCGATGATGATCGTGTCGCATTTGTCGAGCAGGTTCGTGATGACACCGATCTTATCGGAAACTTTTGCACCGCCGATGATGGCAACGAACGGATGCTGCGGATTCTCAAGTGCCTTGCCGATGTAGTTGATTTCTTTTTCCATCAGGAAGCCGGCAACCGTTTCGATGTACTTTGGAACACCTGCGTTCGAAGCATGTGCACGGTGGGAAACGCCGAAAGCATCGTCAACAGCGACATCAGCAAGCGATGCGAGCTGGCGGGCAAATTCCGGATCGTTCTTCTTCTCTTCCTTATGGTAACGGAGGTTCTCAAGCAGCAGGACATCGCCCGGCTTGAGGGCAGCAGCTTTTTCCTCTGCTTCTTTGCCAACGCAGTCCGAAGCCCATTCAACCGGACGGCCGAGCAGCTCCGAAAGGTGTTTTACGAGATATTTCGTGGAGAACTTGTCCTCACGTGCCTCGGTCGGACGGCCGATATGGCAGGCGATGACCAGAGCAGCACCATGATCGAGTAGATAGTTCAGGGTCGGCAGCGTGCGGACCATGCGCGTATCGTTCGTGATGTTCATCTTGTCATCGAACGGAACATTGTAATCAACGCGGACAAATACTTTTTTGCCATTTACATCAATGTCTTTGATGGTTTTCTTGTTCATCGTAAAACCTCCAAGGTTTATTTCTCTCATAAAAATGAGGCCCGGCCCAAACAAACGGCCGGACCTCAAGAGATCTTCTACTGTATTCAGTTGAGAACTCTTAATTCAATTACTTAACTTCCTCAGCGAAGTATTTGATCGTGCGAACCATCTGGCTCGTGTAGGAGTTCTCGTTGTCGTACCAGGAAACAACCTGTACGAGCGTGTTGCCGTCAGCCATCGGGCTAACCATCGTCTGCGTTGCATCGAAGAGGGAGCCATAACGCATGCCGACAACATCCTTCGAAACGATTTCGTCCGTGTTGTAACCGAAGGACTCCGTGGACTCTTTCTTCATCTGCTCGTTAACCTGGTCAACCGTAACGTTGCCCTTAACAACTGCATAGAGCAGCGTCGTGGAGCCCGTCGGGGTCGGAACGCGCTGTGCAGCACCGATGAGTTTGCCATCGAGTTCCGGAAGAACGAGGCCGATAGCTTTTGCAGCACCCGAGGACGTCGGAACGATGTTCTCAGAAGCAGCACGGCTGCGGCGGAGGTTGCCCTTGCGCTGCGGGCCATCAAGGGTCATCTGGTCACCCGTGAAAGCGTGAATCGTCTGCATGATGCCGCTCTGGATCGGAGCGAGGTCATTCAGAGCCTTTGCCATCGGAGCGAGGCAGTTCGTCGTGCAGGAAGCAGCGGAGATGATCTGCGTGCCAGCCGGAATCGTCTTGTGGTTCGTGTTGAATACGATCGTCGGGAGGTCTTTGCCTGCCGGAGCGGAGATAACGACTTTCTTAGCGCCAGCTTTGAGATGAGCGGAAGCTTTCTCTTTGGACGTATAGAAGCCCGTGCACTCGAGGACAACGTCAACGTCATGCTTAGCCCAAGGAATGTTAGCAGCATCTTTCTCAGCATAGATCTTGATCGTCTTGCCGTTTACCGTGATGCTGTCTTCGCCAGCTTCAACCGTGTCAGCATACTCGTACTTACCCTGGGAGGAATCGTACTTCAGAAGATATGCGAGCATCTTCGGGCTCGTGAGGTCGTTGATAGCGACAACTTCATAACCCTCAGCGTCGAACATCTGACGGAATGCGAGACGACCGATACGGCCAAAACCATTGATAGCAACTTTTACTGCCATTTGAAAATTACCCCCTAAATATTCTTAGAAGTTTCAGTTCTTACAGCTCTAATGATACAATAAATGCCGGCAAAATGTCAATGGTTTTATCATAAATTGAAGCAATTACAGTAGCAATAAAAATGCATATTGTCAAAATATTATATTTTAAATCCATAACAATATTATTTTGGTTATGAATCCCGTTCAATACTGACAAACAATACATTCCTTCGCTTTTCCAAAGAAAAACTGACAAGCAAAAATGCTTGTCAGTCAGAAGATCATATATAAATATTGTTTATACTTTATAGCTTAGTCATTCGTCGCATTCTGCTCTTCTTTTTCCATTTTTTCGAGGGCCAGCAGTGCCTGTACGAGAATTGCGCACTCCAGACGTTTTTTCTGGATTTCACAGCCAACCTCATATGGCTCGCGAATGTTGCCATGGAAGAGGTCCGCGTTGGCGTGGCAGCCGCCCGAACAGAAGAAACGGGCCCAGCAGTCGCGGCACTTCGGCTTGTTGAGGACATGGCTCTCGCGGAAATAAGCCGGCAGTTCCGTATTCGTGATGCCTTCGTAGATATTGCCGAGCTTGTAGCCTTCACGGCCGACGAACTGATGGCACGGGTAAAGGTCGCCATTTTCCGAGACCGCAACGTATTCGTGGCCGGCACCGCAGCCCGACAGGCGTTTGGCGACACACGGACCATTCGAGAGGTCCATATTGAAATGGAAGAACCAGAAGCCCCTGCCCTCGCGATGGCGTTTCATATAAGCCTCAGTCAGTCGGTCGTACTCCTCGCGGATGCGCGGCAGGTCTTTTTCGGTGAAGCCCAACGGGCTGTCCTTCATGACGACCGGCTCGACCGACAGGATGTTGAAGCCTTCATCAACCATCGAGAGCACATCGTTCGTGAAGTCCATATTGTTGTGCGTATAGGTGCCGCGCAGGTACGTATAGACGCCGCGGTAGTCCCAGTCGCCGCCCTTGCGGCTCGCGATGCATTTCTTGAAATTCTTCACAATGCGGTCATACGTGCCGTGACCGCCGGCATCCGGGCGCATGGCGTCGTTGACTTCCTTGCGGCCGTCGAGCGAGAGCACGAGGGAAAAGTCATTGTCATTGAGCCATTTGATATTTTCGTCATTCAGCAGCATACCGTTTGTCGTCATGGTCAGCTTGAATTTCTTGCCCGTATCCTTCTCACGCTCACGGGCATATTCCGTGACGGCCTTGACCGTCTTCATGTTCATCAGCGGTTCGCCGCCAAAAAAGTCAACTTCGCAGTGTTTGCGCGGACCGCAGCTCTCGATGAGGAAATCAATGGCGCGCTTGCCAACTTCCGGTGTCATGACGGCGCGTTCCTGTCCGTAGCTGCCGCCATCGCCGAAACAGTACTTGCAGCGCAGGTTGCAGTCCTGCGCAACCATGAGGCAGATGGACTTGATGAGGCCCTTCTGCTTGAACGTCGGCGGTACATCGATATCCGGTGCAAAGAGCTCGCCCATCTTCATGAGCTCGTGAAGTTCGCCAAGGGCCTCGCGCAAATCGGCCTCCGTATACCGCCCCTTAAGGGCTTCGACGACTGCTTCGTCGTTCGCGCCGTCAAATGTATCCATCATATCGTAAATCATCTTGTCGATGACATGAACCGCACCGCTGTTGATATCGAGCAGGATATAATGGCCGCCCTGCTCGAATTTATGGATTTTCGCTTTCATTACTTCTCCTTATAATAGAAAAAAGCCTTCCCGTATGGGAAGGCCTCTTACGAAAAATTATTTCTCGCAAACCTGATTGCCTACCGTGCAGGAAGTCTTGCAAGCAGACTGGCAGGATGCCTGGCACTCGCCGCAGCCGCCCGTCTTGAGCGAAGCCTGCATCGAAGGTTTGTTGACCGTCTTGATGTGTTTCATCGTCAGCCCTCCTAACTAGATAAAAACCATATCTTCTTTTATTCTATCCGTTTTCGGACATCTTCGCAAGAATTTATTTTTTCATAGCCTGCCCGGGCAAAAAAAATACGCGGTATGCCAGCAGGCATATCGCGCAAAAAGGAAAGAAAAGAATCATCTCGGGGAAAGAATCATCTTCATAAAAATAGAATCACCTTTTAGAGAATAAGAGTCTATTCAATAACCTTAGAAGACGCGTGGATTATCAGAAGAAGAATTCAACACGGCCCCAAAGGGTATCGACATCGCGGTCGGAGTCAATGCCCTTGCCATTGAAGTACTTCGCCGTAGCGAGGACATTGTGGAACGGTGCGTAGTTAGCGCCGACTTCCCAGCCCTTAGCACCGACGACCTGGGCATCTTCCGTGCCAAAGATCGACGTGTACGTGCCGAGGTAACGGTAAGCGGCATAAGCGCCCCACGTACCCTTGTTGGCCGGCTCTGCACCTTTATAATTGTAGAGAACCTGCCAAGATTTATCGAGATTATCGGCACTCGTGTTGTTCGCATAAGCACCGAACAGGGCGTTCGTCTTATCAAAGCGGTAGCCGAGGTTTGCCGACCAGATGTCGGCATTGTCCTCGTCATTCTTGCCATTCGTGTACGTCTCGCCCTTGTTGAGATCGTCTTTCAGGCCCTTAAAATCATCGGAATTAAGATGATAGTAGCCTACGCCGCCAGTCAATTTGCTGACCTCTGGTGCATCATACTGAACCGTGATGCCCTGGAAGTTGGCCGAATCGCCAATATTCGTATCTTCGCCACGTTTCCAAGTGCTTGCTTTCTGGTCATCAACATCAAGACGACCAGCCATCAATGTCGTTTTAACATTGCTGCCAAAGGCAACCTGAGCACCGGAGAACGCATTTTCTTCATTATCAAAAACCAAACCATTTTCTGGCGTCTCAAAGCCAAGTTTACCAAGCTTTACCTGAAAGTTCTTGTAATCGCCCTGTGCATAGACACGTTTGAGGTCAACCTTATCCTCATCATGATCTTCGCCCGCGCCTTTATCATCGGACATTTCCGTCGTGGCATCGAGACGGGCATTTACATGCCAATGGTCATTGACCTCAGCGCTCGGTTCGAGACGGAAGAGCAGCTTATCGGAATTATCACGGTCCTTGCCGCTGTCATTTGCATGCTCTGCACGCACGCTTCTGTACGTGTAACGAGCTTCGCCGTTCCATTTTACCATGTCGGCATTGCGCTCGAGGTTGCTGACGCGGACACCGAGGTTGTTGAGTTCATCGGAGAACTCAGCAGCGAGTTTGTCAATCAGCGCCTTATCGGCTGCCGAAACATCCGTCTTGGCCATGGCCTTGGCGACCATCTGTGCCATTTCATAACGCGTGATGCTCTGGTTGCCGCGGAACGTCGTGTCGCCGTAGCCTTCGATGACGCCATCAGCAGCGAGCTGGGATACAGCATCGTATGCCCAATGGTCTGCCGGAACATCAGAGAACGGGTTTGCAGCAGCGAACGTCGTGCTGGCAGCGCCAACCACGAGAGCTGCCGTCAGTGCAGAAACAAGAGTCTTTTTCATAAGAATCTCCTCCTTGCCAAAAACAAATAACCGATTCAGGAGATTCAAAAGCTATAAGTTTCCGTGTTTCCTTATTACTTTTTTATTCTCCTGACATGTTCTATTATAACATTAATCGACATAATGTCAATTATTAATTTACTCTCTGTAAATTAAATTGCATCATGAATTTGCTAATAAAATAAAAGATTGTAAGAAAAGATTGTTCGAGTGCCTTTTCCTGTCTATAATATACTTAAGGTTTTATTTGAACACGACTTAACCTATTCACATAAGCCAAAATACGATAAAGAAGGAATTCCATGAAATTTCAACGCGCCCGCAACACCGCACAAATCGAAGAACGCAAGGAGCAGATCCGCAAGGCTGCTTTTGAACTGTATCGAGAAGGCTGCCTGTCTGCCGTAACATTTACGAATATCGCCAAAAAGACAACGTTCACGCGGCCGACCATCTACACCTACTACAAGACACGCGAGGAAATCCTGCTCGACTGCCTGCGTTATGGCATGAAATCGTTCCGCAAAGAACTGGAACGGCGTTTTCTCGGCAGGGACTTGATGACCAGAGAAGAATTCTGCCATAGTCTCGCCGAATGGGTCCTGTCCCATAAGTATCCCCTGCGGCTCTATTCCATCCATCACACGCAGCTTGAGCCATTATCACGGTATGAGCTGCTCGTCGCGTTTAACCGCGAGTCTTTCCGCACGTTTGCCATTTTCACGCCCATCCTCAATTATCACTGCCCGACAAATACCGCGGAAGACATTACATACTACGTGGCGTCGCTGCTGTTCTTCCTCACGAGCGTCTATCCTCTTGCCGACCCTTCCCCGATTCAGTTCAGGGCCTTTCAGGAAGCTGAGCCGCCTTTCGCCGTGCCGCCGCTGGAAGAAAGTATCTATCGAACGCTGCTCGCCCTTTCCTCGCCGCTGCATTTTGCGGCAGATGACAAAGAAAAATAAAAAATTCCCTGCAGGAAGGTCTCAAGACCACCCCGCAGGGAATTTTTCGTATGCTGTAAATTTACTTTGTGCAGTATTCCAGCCGGCGTTCCTTGAACGTCACAAGCTGCAGTCCTGCCATATCGGCAAGTTCAGCCGCGGCTTTGAAATTCATCGCGACATTCTCTGCCACATGAGCATCGGAACCGAGCATAAGGAATTTGCCGCCAAGTTCTTTATAACGCGTGTAGACCGGCATGAGCTCTTTTAGGGCACGGCGGCTGCCGAGGCGGCGCGTGTTGAGCTCCATAACAGTATCGGTCTCAACAGCCGCACGCAGGACAGCATCGATGTCCTCATGGAACTCCCCATAGGAAACTTCCGGATTATCGTACGGCGCGTAGCGGCTGATGTAGTCGATATGGCCGAGCACGTCGATGAACGCACCATGACGGCGCAGATTCTCTGCCATGAGTTCATAGTAGCGGTGAAAGGCCTCTTTTTTCGTCTTGCCTTCATAATACGCAGGATAGTAAATATCCTGTCCGTCAACGATGTGCTGCGAACCGATGACGAGGTCAAACGGCACTTCCTGCACAAAAGCCTTATTCTGCTGACAGATGGCTTCGTTCATGCCAATCTCGACACCGAGCCGCAGCGTATCGCCGCGGTATTTTTCGTAGGACTGCCAATATTTTTGCGGGTCAAACGTAAAATCCATATCTCCGGGATAATCGAGGTCAAGATGCTCGGTGAAGACGAGGCCTACGCCTTCCTCTTTTGCTTTTTTCAGGGCATCTTCCGCTTTCATCTCGGAATCTGCCGAGAATTCCGTATGGCTGTGACTGTCAAAAATCATGATGCACCTCAGGCTTTCGCTCCTGCCTCATAGGCTTCTTTCAAGGCATGTGCGAGCTGGTCCGGACACGATGTCGGACGCGGGCCGCAGGTATTGCCGGCAAAACGGCTGATGACAAAATCGATGTCCATGCCCTCGACGAGTTTCGAAATGCCGCTCAAGTTGCCATTGCAGCCGCCTTCAAAGGCGACATGCCTGATTTTTTTGCCATCGAGCTCCACCGTGATTTTCTTGGAGCACGTGCCCTTTGTCTGATAGGTGTAGACTGACATATTCGTTCTTCCTTTCCAGTTTTCCAGCTTTCCAGCAAAATCAAAAATCAGCGGTCAAGGACCGGCACTTTGGCGCGGATGTAAATCATCGCAATACCCAGGCAGATGAGGCCCGTAAGCAGGCCGAGCCAGCCATTTTCCGTCAGGCCGTCCACGATATAGCCAAAGAAACTGCACGTAGCCACGACAATGACATACGGGATCTGCGTGCTGACATGGTCGATGTGATGACACTGCGCGCCGGCCGAGGCAAGAATAGTCGTATCGGAAATTGGCGAAGCGTGGTCACCGCAGACAGCACCGGAAAGAACTGCAGTCACGCAGACGACGAGCATGCTCGGGTCGCCCATGCCGAGAACCGCAATGGCAATCGGGATGAGGATGCCGAATGTGCCCCACGACGTGCCTGTAGCAAAAGCGAGTCCCACGGCAACGAGGAAGAAAATCGGCGGCAGGAACATGACAATCGAGGCATGTGCGCTGACAATCGCGCCGACAAAGCCGCCGAGGTTCAGATAATCTTTGCTGCAGATCCCCGAAAGCGTCCAGGCGAGGCAGAGGATGAAAATGGCCGGCGTCATGGCCTTAAAGCCCCAGCCAAAGCTGTCGCAGAACGCATTGAACGAGATGATGCGGCGCGGCAGATACAAAAAGCCCGTGAAGACAAAGGCAATGAATGAACCGAGCACGAGCGATTTTGCCGAATCGCAGTTGGCGAAGGCTTCGGCAATCGTCTTGCCCTCGTGAATGCCGCCCGTGTAGAGCATGCCGTAAACACAGGCCACGATGAGCACGATGAGCGGCAGGATAAGGTCGATGATTTTGCCGTGGCCGAGTTCCATATCAGCCGATTTTTCTTCGGCATCCTGATATTCCTTCGGGATGACAAACTTCTTGTTGTTCTCGACAATACTTCTGCCCATGGCCGCAAAATCACGGCCCGACCAGATGATGAACAGCATGAAGAGCATCGTCAGCCAGGCGTAGAGATTGAACGGAATCGTCTGCAGGAACAGGCTGAAGCCATCAATCGTGCTGTCTTCCGGCAGCGAGGAACCGACAGCTGCTGCCCAGCTCGATACCGGCGCGATGATGCAGACAGGCGCAGCCGTCGCATCGATGATGTAAGCGAGCTTCGTGCGCGCAATCTTGAGCTTATCCGTGACAGGGCGCATGACCGTGCCGACCGTCAGGCAGTTGAAATAATCATCGATAAAAATGACGATGCCGAGGAGAGCCGTCAGGAGAAGTGCGCTGCGCTGCCCCTTGATGGTTTTCGAGGCCCATTCGCCATAGGCGCGCGTCGCGCCCGAGCGGCTGATGGCCGCCACGAGGATGCCTAAAATGACGAGGAAAACGAGGATGTTGACATTGCTGCCGACTTTATCGGCCATGACGGCGAACATCGTGAGAATGGATTCGAGGATATTGCCGCCCGTGAACAGCAGGGCACCGGAAAAAATGCCGATGATCAGCGACATGTAAACCTCTTTTGTCCAGAGTGCCAGTACAATCGTAATGACTGGAGGCAGTACGGACCAGGCTGTTTCTGCCATTATCATACCTACTTTCTTTGCTTTATTTTACAATACAGACCTATTCTATAACAAAATCGTCATAGGAGCAAATACTTTATGCAAGGTTCTGCGCGGCAAAAGCATCGGCAAGGCGGCCAAATTCATCAAGCGTCAGTGTCTCGCCGCGGCGCGTCGGGTCGATGTCCGCTGCTTCCAAAGCGTCGCGTACGGCCTCTTTCGGGAAGCCGCCACCCTTCAGCGCGTTCATGAGCGTCTTGCGGCGCTGGCCAAAGGCAGCCTTGACCACGCGGAAGAACATTTTTTCATCGCGTACTTTGACAGCCGGCTCTTTGCGCACACGGCACGAAACGACCACACTCATGACTTCCGGTGCCGGAATGAACGAACGCGGCGGCACGTCGAGCACGATTTCAGGCTCCGTATAATACTGTACAGCCACGGAAAGTGCGCCGTAGATGCGCGAACCCGGTTTGGCCGTCATGCGTTCCGCGACTTCCTTCTGCACCATCGTGACCATCTGCGTAATCGGCAGATGGCGTTCCAGAAGCGTCATGAGAATCGGCGTCGTGATGTAATACGGCAGGTTTGCCGCGACCTTGAACGGACCCTCGCCCATGATTTCGGGGATATTGACCTTGAGGATATCGCCCGGCACAATGCGTACATTATCATACGCCTTCAGCGTTTCCTTGAGTACTGCCGGCAGTTTTTTATCGAGCTCCACGGCCGTGACATCAGCACCGGCTTCGGCGAGGCCCTGTGTCAAGGTGCCGATGCCCGGGCCGATTTCGAGCACGCGGTCGCCGGGCTTTATCTCCGCAGCATCGACGATGCCCTGCACAATGCGCGCATCGATGAGGAAATTCTGCCCGAGCTTTTTGCTCATGCGCAGGCCAAAGGCCTTGAGAATATGCGTCGTCACCTCGCGGCTCGCGATTTTTGGCTGCAGTACTTTTTCATCCTCTGCGTTCATTTCGTCTCCCCCTTTGCCTTTTCTCCGTCTTCCTGTTCCATTTCGGCCACAGCGCGGTCGAACTCCTCGCGCGACACGCCGTAGTGATTGAGCCTTGTCAGGAACGTTTTGGCATTGGCAAAGCCGAGCCCGAGCTTTTCGCCAAGGCGTGCACGGCGCGCCGAAGCTTCGGGAGCTCCGGAAAGTCCGTGCAGGATGAGGTCAGCCCCCGAGAAAATCTTCTTTGGCTCCCAGTCGAGCGTGCGGACCTTCGCAAGGGCCTTGCGGATGGCTTCAGGCTTAGCCTGTTCGATGCCGATATCGTCGTTGGCCGTTGCTTCTTCTACCGGCACAAAGGCGTGTTTGGCCTCAGGAAAACGGCGAGAGAGGTACTTGCGAATGCGTTCGCCGGCAGAATCCGGGTCCGTCATGATGATGATGCCACGCTTCTTATAGGCCTGTTCAATATTCTTGAGGGCCTGCGGCTTGAGGTTGAACCCCTCCGTGATGATGCAGTCGGCCTCGACCGCCTTGTCGATGGCGACGACATCCATCTTGCCCTCGACCACCAAAACTTCTTTAATCATAAAATTCCTTTCTATCTATATCTTATATGCTGGTTTTATTTTTATGCTTCAGGCTTGCGCGGAAAGCAGCGGCCTGACCGCACGGTAGACATCCTCGTGAATGGCCTCGATGCTGCGCGGCTCGCCGTTTTCGCTGCAGGCCACACGCGTCCAGCCGTATTTTTTCGTCAAATCCTCATAAGCCGCATGGCAACGGTGCAGATAATCCGTATCGCGTTCGTGGATATCCTTTTTCGTCAGCGTTTCTGCAGCCCTTGCGGCAATCAGCCTGTCGGCGACCTCCGGTGCCATATCGAGGAAGACGACTTTATCCGGCACGGGCAGGCCGAGCTTGCAGAATTCAAAATCCCAGAGCCAGTCAAGAAACGTCTCCCGTTCCTTCGCATCCGTAATTTTAACAGCCTGATGCACCATATTCGATGTCGTGTAGCGGTCCGCCAGGATGATATCGCCGGCCTCATAATATTTTTTCCACTTCATGCGGAATGAGGCGTAGCGGTCGACGGCAAAGAACGTCGAAGCCGCATAGGCGTTGACATCCTCGGCATGACCGCCGAAGTCGCCGCGCAGGTACATACGCACCAGCATCGAAGAATCCGACGCATAATCGGGAAATTCAATGCGGTGTACGCGCTGGCCGTCACGCACAAGGTGTTCATAAAGGGCCTTGGTCTGCGTGGCCTTGCCCGAGCCATCACCGGCCTCGATGATGATGAGTTTTCCTTTTTTCGTCATGATACACTCCTATCTCAGCGCTGACGGACAACCTGCAGTTTCTGCAGCGAAGCATCGCGCGGGCCAACAACCTTGAGGCCGAGCTCCTGCATGGCCTTGATGTACTGCAGACTTTCCCTGTCGATGATATCCCCCGGACAAAGAATGGGGATGCCCGGCGGATAGAACATGAGCTGTTCCGCCGCGATGTGTCCTTCTGCTTCTGCAAAGGCCGCATCTTCCTTGGGGGCAAAGAACGCCTCTCTTGGCGTCATCCCCTGCGTTGGCACAGCTGGCAGCTGCCAGTCGTCCATTTTTTCCTGCGGCAGTGCCGGGCGGCGGTGTTCCCGTGCGAGCCCCTGCAGGGCCTTCAGGAGATACGCCGTCTGTTTTTCCGTATCCGCATACGAAATGATGAACAGCAGATTGCGCGCATCAGAGAGCTCGCACTGAATTTTATACGTATGGCGCAGAATGTACTCGGCTTCCACACCGGTCAGGCCGATGCCCGTGACCTGTACCGTGACTTTTGTCGTATCAAGCCCCGACGCACCATCATGGTTCATGTATTCAGGGCCAAAGGACCAGAGGCCGTCGATTTCATTGATGTCACGGCGCAGCTTTTCTGCCAGCCGGACAGCCCTTGCCACCGTTTCCCTGCCATTTTCGGCCATCTGCAGCCGTGCGATATCGATGGAGACCAGCAGCAGCTGATTCGGGCTTGTCGACTGCAGGAGACTCGCAGCCTCGCGCACGCGCTCGAGATTGATGCGGCCTTCACGCACGAGCAGCATTGATGCCTGCGTCATGGCCCCGAGAATCTTATGCGTGCTCTGCGCGGCCATATCCGCACCGCAGTCAAGAGCCTGCGGCGGCAGCTCCTCCGAGAAACGCAGATGCGGACCATGGGCTTCATCGACGAGCAGCAGCAGGCCATGGTCATGGACAAAATCAGCAATTTTCCTGAGGTCAAACGTCACGCCATAATACGTCGGATAGACAAGAGCCAGCGCCTTCGCTTCCGGATATTCTTTTACAGCACGCTCGACTGCCGTCAGTGTCAGCCCCATCGCAATGCCGAGCTTTTCATCGATTTCCGGCTGCAGAAATATCGGCCTGGCACCGGCGAGAATGATGCCGCCAATCATTGAGCGGTGGGCATTGCGCGGTACGAGGACCGTATCGCCGGGATTCAGGGCCCCCATGAGCATCGTATGAATCGCCCCGGTCGTGCCATTAATCATGAAGAACGCATCGTCGGCACCGTAAAGCTCTGCCGCGAGCTGCTGTGCTTCTTTGATGCACATAGTCGGCTCATGCAGGTCATCGAGTTCTTCCATCAGCGAAACTTCTTCGCGCAGCCCCTCCGCTGTCACTAAATCCCGCAGCAGCGGATGTGCCCCGAACCCCTGCTTATGCCCCGGCGTATGAAAGGCCATGGCCCCGTCGGCCGCATAGGCTTTCATCGCTTCTGCTATAGGCGCTCTCAGGTATTTCGCCTTCTCTTTTTCCACGGTTTCACCGTTCCCTTCCGCAGTTTTTCACAGGTTATCCACTGTCCCTGTTGAAAATGTGCATAAAAATGTGGATAACTCCGCTAAAAAACGTCAAGTTATCCACATGCTGCATTTTATCGTTTTTGCTGACGGCGTACGAAGAGGATGGCCAGCAAAAGTACCGCGCAGCCCACGACGATAGCAATATCATGCTTCGTGAACAGCGTCTCCGAACCGCCCTGCTCTACTTTTACACAGATGGCAATGCCCACAAGCACCGCGACGAGTAATTTCGAGAGCTTTGATAGAAGCTGCTTGTTCATTTCTTGCCCTTGCGCTCCTTCGCGCGTTCCTTCGCAGCCTTTTCCTTCGCCTTGACCTTATCGTCAATCTTTTTCTGCTGCTGATACTTCGCGTAGTCAACACCCATGCTCGCGAGCTTGTGCTTGACGCTCATCATCGGATGGCGCAGAAACATGCGCTTGCCCGTCGAGTTCATAATCTTGAGGAACTCCTGCGTCTGTCTTGCACCAAAGCACGGACGCTCACAGCGGTCGCAGATGGGCTTCGTGATGCCGTAGGGGCAGCGGTCTATCTTCGTCATGACCGTAGCTAAAAGGGCCGTGCACTTCGGACAGAGCTTGCCGTCCGACGTGCCATGATGGCTGTTGCAGTACATGCCGAACGTCTTGCGGATATTGGCTTTTTCCTTCGGAATATTATTTTTGATCTCTACCGGTTTCTTCTTCGGCAGGAAACGTGAGAAAACGCTCATGTCAATCACCCTTCATTGTGGTTTATAAGATAAATACTCTTCTATTTTAAGGTCAATGGCGCAGAAAAGCAAGCTGACTTTCTTTTTGTCTCTTATTTGCTTCTTATTTAAAGAGCTCGAAGAGCTGCTTGCCGATGAGCACAGTCGTCATGATGATGAAGAGCGGACGCACATAGCCGGCTCCCTTGGAAAGTGCCACGCGCGCACCGCACCAGGCACCGACAATCATCGAAAGACCCATGGGGATGGCATGGGAAAAGTCGACAATGCCAAAATAACTGAAGAGAATTGCCGCTGCGATATTGCTCGCAAAATTCAGCGCGCGCGCATTTGCCGCCGCACCAAGAAAGTCAAAACCGACCATCAAAAACGCGAACAGCAGGAAAGAGCCCGTGCCCGGACCAAAGAAACCATCGTAAAAACCGAACGTAAAAGCCACGAGAGCCGAGAGCAGCAAAAGCCGCGTGCTCATTCCCTGATACGTCGACGCTTTGCCCCAGTCCTTTTTCAAGATACTGTAGATGAGCACGAGAATCAGCATGACGACGACGAGCGGACGCAGGAATTCCGACGGAATCTGCCGCACGGCCAGCACGCCGACCGCTGAGCCGATAAGGGAAATCGGGAAAAGGCGGCGAATCAGCCAGCCATCGACCTTGCCAGAGCGCACGAACGTCACGAAACTCGTGAAAGCCCCCATAACGGCCGCGACTTTATTCGTGCCAAGCACTGTAAGCGGCGGCAGGCCCGTCCACATCAGCGCGGGAATCGAGATGAGCCCGCCGCCACCGACCACGGCATCGATGAAAGCGGACATGAAGCCAAAGAACACGAGAAAAGCCAGTGTATTGATGTCCAATAATTCCATGAAAAACGTCCTTTCTTTGCGTCAGATATTTTTCATTATATCATAATACCGCAAAGCAGGCGAAATCATAACCCACAAAAGAAAAAACCCTGCAGATAAACTGCAAGGCTTCTTCTATATGAGTCTTATTCGTCGTAACTTGTATCTGTTGCGCGCAAACGTGCAATCGAGCGGCGCAGAGCAGACTCTGCACGTTCAATATCGATATTCTCGCTTTCAGGCGTTCCCTGATGGAAAGCGGCGATACGGGCTTTAGCACGGGCCATTGCTTCCTTAGCACGGTTGATATCAATATCAATTGGCTGTTCAGCAGCAGTCGCAAGTACCGTAATTTTTTCCGGCGTGACTTCCATGAAGCCACCCGCCACTGCGATGAGCTGTTCATCACGGTCAGCACCGGCGCCAAGACGAACACGCATGGCATGCGGCACAAGGCCCGTAACCAGCGGCGCATGATGCGGTAAAATACCAAGCTCGCCGCCCGTTGAACGGACAATCAGCATGCTGATGTCATTCGTGTAGACCATTTTATCCGGAGAGACAATCTCTAGCTTGATAGTCGCCATCGATTATCCCTCCTCTTCTTTAATCTTCTTCGCTTTCTCGATAGCCTCATCAATCGTGCCGACCATGTAGAATGCATTCTCCGGCAGGTCATCATACTTGCCTTCGAGGATGCCTTTGAAGCCGCGAATCGTCTCCTTGAGCGGAACATACTTACCCGGCGAACCCGTGAATACCTCAGCAACAAAGAACGGCTGCGAGAGGAAACGCTGAATCTTGCGGGCACGCGATACCGTGAGCTTATCCTCATCGGAAAGTTCTTCCATACCGAGGATGGCGATGATATCCTGCAGTTCTTTGTACTTCTGCAGGACAGCCTGTACACCGCGGGCGACTTTGTAATGTTCTTCACCAAGGACAGCCGGGCTCAGGATACGGCTCGTGGAATCGAGCGGGTCAACGGCCGGATAAATACCGAGCTCAGCAATCTGACGCGAAAGAACCGTCGTGGCATCGAGGTGGGTGAACGTACCAGCCGGAGCCGGGTCTGTAAGGTCATCGGCCGGGACATAGACAGCCTGAACCGACGTGATGGAACCGTTCTTTGTCGACGTGATGCGCTCCTGCAGGGCACCGATATCCGTGGACAGTGTCGGCTGATAACCAACGGCCGACGGCATACGGCCTAAGAGTGCCGAAACCTCGGAACCTGCCTGAATGAAACGGAAAATGTTATCGATGAAGAGCAGCACATCCTGATGCTGAACATCACGGAAGTACTCAGCCATCGTCAGGCCCGTCAGGGCAACGCGCATACGTGCTCCTGGCGGCTCGTTCATCTGGCCGTAAACGAGAGCCGTCTTGTCGATGACGCCCGACTCGGTCATTTCACCCCAAAGGTCGTTGCCTTCACGGGTACGCTCACCGACACCGGCGAATACGGAATAACCGCCGTGCTCTGTAGCGATATTATGGATGAGCTCCATGATGAGGACCGTTTTGCCGACGCCGGCGCCGCCGAACAGACCAGTCTTACCGCCCTTAGAATACGGAGCGATGAGGTCGACGACCTTGATGCCCGTCTCGAGAATCTGGGCGCTCGTCTCCTGCTCATCGAATTTCGGAGCCGGACGGTGAATCGGCCAGAATTCCTTGTTGCCCACAGGAGCCGGATTGTGGTCAACCGTCTGACCGAGGACGTTAAATACGCGGCCGAGACATTCCGTGCCGACTGGAACCATGATTGGATGGCCCGTATCAACAGCTTCCATGCCACGCATGAGACCGTCTGTCGAGCTCATAGCAATGCAGCGCGTAACGTTGTCGCCGAGGTGCTGCATGACCTCGACCACGATATCAATCTTTACGCTCGTCTCACCCTTGATGGTGACGGCGTTGAGAATTGCCGGCAGTTCACCCGCCGGGAATTCAATATCTACGACAGGTCCGACGACCTGTACGACTTTACCTTTTGCCAATGGGAAACCTCCTTACGATGCCTTTACTTGAGCGCTTCGGCACCGCCCACGATCTCAGTGATCTCGCGGGTAATACCTGCCTGACGTACCTTATTGTAATGGATATCGAGCTTGTTGATGAGGTCCTCTGCGTTGTCCGTAGCATTGCTCATCGCATTCATGCGGGAACTCAGCTCGCTGGCAGCCGACTGCAACAAGGCTGCATAGATTGTCGTGAAGATGAACTGCGGGAGCAGAAAGCCAAGGACAGTTGCTGCATCCGGTTCATAGATGTACTCGGCATGCGGTTTATGATCCTGTTCCTCTAGTGCCTTGAATGGCAGCAGCTTCCCTGCCCGGGGTTCACAGCTGATTGCCGAAATGAATTTCGTATAGACCATCTGCACTTCGGAAATCTCGCCTGTCTTAAAACGTTCGATGATATCCAGTGCAATACTGCGGGCTTTCTCGACACTTGGACGCTCGCTGACGCCAACATAGCTCTTCACTACATCATAGCCACGATTTTTCAAATGACCAGCACCCTTGCGGCCGACAACTACAAACTGCGTATTGGCTTTATCCTCTGCAAGGCTCTCTGCCAATTTGCAGGCATTGCTCGTATAGGCACCAGCCAGCCCCTTATCTGCTGTCATCAGCAGGACAAGACGTTTGCCCTCAGGATGCGAATCGAGCAGCGGATGAGAAAATTCTCTGCCGGCATTGGCTGCGACCTGCGTTACGACTTCAGCAACCTTCTCTGCATAAGGCCGGTTTGCAATTGCAGCTTCTTTGGCATGACGCAGACGGCTCGTAGCGACCATGTTCATGGCACTCGTAATCTGCTTGGTACTCTTTACGCTCTTGATGCGATGGCGAATATCCTGTAAACTAGCCAAAAAGAATCACCTCGCTGCCTTATGCCATTTTATACGAAATCGTATCTCTGAACTCCTCAATCGCTTTCTTGAGCTCGGACTCCAGTGCATCATCGAACTTCTTCTGCTCAATAATCTTCTGGCCGACTTCTGGATGCGTCGTCTTCATAAATTTAATGAAGGAATCCTGGAACTCTACAACCTTCTCGACAGGGATATCCGCGAGATAACCATGAACAGCCGTGTAAAGGACCATGACCTGATCCTGTACAAGCATCGGGCTGTACTGCGGCTGTTTCAGTGTCTCTACAACGCGAACGCCGCGGTCGAGCTGTGCCTTCGTAGCTTTATCGAGGTCAGAAGCGAACTGCGAGAACGCTGCAAGTTCGCGGTACTGAGCAAGGTCAAGACGAAGAGTACCTGCAACCTGCTTCATAGCCTTGATCTGAGCCGAACCGCCGACACGCGATACGGACAGACCAACGTTGATTGCCGGACGGATACCAGAATAGAAGGAGTCCGTCTCGAGCATGATCTGACCATCGGTGATGGAGATAACGTTCGTCGGGATATATGCCGAAAGGTCGCCGGCCTGCGTCTCGATGATCGGCAGAGCCGTGATGGAGCCGCCGCCGAGTTCATCATTGAGTTTGGCTGCACGCTCGAGCAGACGGGAATGTAAGTAGAAGACATCGCCCGGATATGCTTCACGTCCTGGCGGTCTTCTGAGCAACAGGGACATCGCACGGTAAGCAGCTGCGTGTTTCGTGAGGTCATCGTAGACGCAGAGGCAGGCCTTGCCCTGATACATGAAATGCTCAGCCATAGCGCAGCCTGCATACGGTGCAAGGTACTGCAGCGGCGAGCTGTCAGCAGCCGTAGCAGCAACAACAATCGTATACTTCATGGCGCCGCGTTCTTCGAGCGTCTTGACGACACGTGCAACCGTCGAAGCCTTCTGGCCGATAGCTACATAAACGCAGATACAATTCTGATCATGCTGATTGAGGATTGTATCAACGGCGATGGCCGTTTTACCGATACCACGGTCGCCGATGATGAGCTCACGCTGGCCGCGGCCGATTGGTACGAGGGCGTCGATAGCCTTGATACCGGTCTGCAGCGGCTCTTTTACCGGCTTGCGGTCGGCAATGCCCGGTGCATGGAACTCAACAGGACGCGTCTCCGTCGTCTCAATCTTGCCCTTGCCATCGATAGGACGGCCCAGTGCATCGACAACGCGGCCAATCATCGCTTCACCGACTGGTACCTGCATAATGCGGCCCGTGCGTTTTACCTGCGAGCCCTCTTTGATTTTCGTCTCACCGCCTAAGATAACGGCACCGACATTGTCCTGCTCAAGGTTCAGGACCAAACCATAAATATCATCGCCGAAATCGAGAAGCTCGCCAGCCATAGCCTTTTCGAGGCCATGGATATGAGCGATACCATCACCGATTTCGATAACGGAACCAACATCATCGACATTAAGATCGAGATCGTAATTCTTGATCTGGTCTTTAATGATGGCTGTTATTTCTTCCGGATTCATTTTCATAACTTCGCTGTCACCCCAGTTTCATCACTTGTTTGCCAGTAATTCATTCTTCAGCGTTTCGAGACGGCCAGCGACACTGCCATCAATGCGGCGGTCGCCAATCTTGACAACCACGCCGCCGATGAGGGCCTTATTTTCATGGAGACGAAGCTCCACTTTCTTACCCGTCACCTGCTCCAGCTTCTCGGCTATTGCCTTCTGCTGTTTCTTGCCTGCCGGAATGGCGGTCGTCACGTCTGCGATCAAGATGCCTCTGGCTTCGTTGGCATAAGCATGGTACTGGTCATCAATCGTTCCCAGCAGCATAAAGCGGCGCTTATCCACCAGCAGCATCAGGAAGTGATACATGTCCTTTGAGATTTTTCCCTCGAAAATCTTCTTGAGAAAATCCTTCTTCACCTTCTGGTCGACCTGCGGATTAGACAAGAATGCCATGGCCTGCGGCACAGACTCCAGTCCCTGCCGGACCTCAGAAAGTTCCTTGCCATACTCCACAAGCTTATCCTCTTCCTGCGCAATCTCGAAGATAGCGCGGGAATATTTCCGTGCAAGCTGTATGTTTAGCATGGCAGATCCCCAACCTTATCCTTGTCCAGCTTATTGACAAATTCTGTAATAATCTGCTCGTTCTGCGCTTTGTCGATATTCTTCTCGATGATCTTGCCTGCAGCGGCCATGGAAAGAGATACGACATCTGCGCGCAGCTGTTCCATAGCGCGTGCGCGGTCTCTCTGGATTTCAGCAGCAGCAGCCTTTTTCATCTGCGCAATCTCATTTTTGGTCTCGCGGATGCTGTCCTCACGCGTCTCGCTGGCGCGCTTCTCCGCATCCTTGACAATCTCTTCCGCCTTTGTACGCGCCTCTGCCAGCGCTTTGCGGCGTTCCTCGAGAACAGCCTGTGCCTCTGCCACATCGGCATCAGCCTTATTGAGGCTTTCTGCAATCTTATCCTCACGTTCCTTGAGGATCTTCTTGACCGGTTTATAAGCCAGCTTCTTGAGAATGAACACGAGCACCAGGAAATTGACAATCTGCGCAAAGAATGTAGCGTTTAAATCAATCAACCTTCATGCCTCCTTCATCTTTTCCTTGCATCAGGCAAATCTTATTTGATCAGCGGATTTGCATAGAGCATGATGAAGGCAACGACGACCGAGATGATAGCCATTGCCTCGATGAGGCCGACGGAAATCAGTGTGTTGACAAACAGCGTGTTCTTTGCTTCCGGCTGACGCGTGATACCCTCGATGAAACGGCCCGTGACAAGACCATCACCGATACCAGCACCGACTGCAGCGAGACCGGCAGCAAGGCCAGCACCGACAAGAGCACCTAAGATCATGATTGCATTTTCCATTGAATAATCCTCCTTGATTGAATATAGATTCGGATGATAGTTACTGTGCGTCTTCTTTTTCCGGCTCATTTACGGCATTTGCAAGATACGCCGTTGAAAGCATCGTGAAGATGAACGCCTGAACACAACTGATAAAAATACTGAACGCCAGCCAGAGAACACTAGGAATGATCCACCATCTGGTCAGGTCCAGCAGGATGAGAATCAGAATCTCACCAGCCAGGATGTTGCCGAAGAGACGGAAGGCCAGTGTGATTGGCTTAGCGAGCTCTTCAACGAGGTTGATTGGGAACAGGAATGCCATCGGTTTAAAGAAATGAGCAATCCAGCCCATCCCCTGATTCTTGAGGCCGATGACATGAACCATACCAATGACGAGGATTGCAAGACCCAGCGTCGTATTGAGGTCATTCGTCGGGGACGAGAACCCAGGGATAAGTCCCAGAAGATTGGACACGAGCAGGAACATGAACAGGGAAACAATGAACGGTGCCAGCATCTTGCCGCGTTCGCCCATCATGACCTTGACCTGGCCATCCATGCCGGTAACAAACATCTCAATGATGTTTTGACAGCCTGAAGGTACCAGTTTCAAGCTCCGTGTGCCCAGATAAGAAACAATGATGACGATTGCCATTGCCAGCCATGTCATCTCCAGTGTCTCGATGTCAAACGTGAACCCGCCGAAGTGAGCGAGTGCGCGAACACCGATTTCCTCCATAGCACATTACCTCCTATCTTAAATATTTATATTGTCAGCACGAAGCTGTGACAACACGAGGATTACAAGGAACATTCCCCAAGCGCCAAGAAAAGCTGCTGCTGCTGCAAGAATGGCGCCATGGCCAACCTTAGCAGCCAGAGCAAACGTGACTGCCACAATGACCAGCCTGAGAAACAGGCCCCAGCGCATGCGGCGTCCAGCTCCTTCGGTGCGGCCGCTGGCAATCTGCCACAAACGCGCTGACAGCGACCAGAAGCAAAAACAGGCAGACAGCACGCCCAGCACGAACACACCAGCAAGATGCGGCAGACCACTCAGGAACAGACCTCCTGCCCCTACAATCAGTAAGCCTGTTACACTGCGAAGCAGATGTCCCCGCACCCTACGAAACACTTCATACATGTTCTGCCTCCATAAAACAACGCAAACTCTTTTATTTGTTTACTTCGACACGGAAAAAGTATTTCCTTTCATGGTCAGGAAACTTTCTCCAGTCTGCCTTAAACCATAGGTGCAAACCATTGATAAATAAAATTTATTTTATCATGTCAATGCAAACTCATTTATTTATCGTTTATCGTCATGTTTTATATTATATACACCTAATTGTAGAAATTCAAGCCTTTTTTTTCGATAAGAATACGAATAACTATCATTTATCTAATCCATCTATAAAATGAATGGACAAGCAAGAATAATTCTCATAGAATGCCGCTGCGTCGAAGCTGACGAAACAGCGTATAAAAAGCTCCTGGAATACTGACAATAATGCCCACCAATTTTCCCTTGACTCCAAGGTCAAAATACCGGTCTGCAAGATCGCCAAAAAAGATGCCAATCCCGATGAATACGACAATATAAATCCCCATGCTGCCCAGCAGGGCAAATGCCTTAAATGCCTGTTTCAGACCGTCTCTCATTGTTTCGTGCGAATGATTCGGTTTTTTAGGTTCTTGTGTCTTGTTCAACATAAGCTTTCCCTTCATATTTCTATTCTATCGTTTCCAGTCAGGAATGTACAATACGAATATGGCTAAATAATGATATGTCACAATCATATATACTTATAATGATAATAAAAAAGCTCCCCCATGCAGGAGAGCTTTCAGTCAATGACTCATATCAGCCTTCAAAAACGTCAGGACGCCCATCAGCCAGTCCATAATGGTAAAGAATGGCCTGAATGATGCGCCTTGCGGCCTGGCCGTCGCCGTACGGATTGACCGATTCAGCCATACGGCTGTATTCTTCTTTGTCCGTCAGAAGTCTCTTCGCTTCTTCGTAAACGCGCTCGCGGTCCGTGCCGATGAGCTTGACCGTGCCGGCATCGACGGCTTCCGGACGCTCCGTCGTATCGCGCAACACGAGGACCGGCTTGCCAAGGGCCGGGGCTTCTTCCTGCACGCCGCCCGAATCCGTCAGGATGAGATAGGCGCGGTGCATGAGGTTTGCAAACGGCTCATAGTCGAGCGGGTCAATCAGATGAACCTTCTCAAGGCCGCCGAGCTCTTCGTTGACGACTTCGCGGACTTTCGGATTCTTGTGCACGGGGAAAACGACTTCGACATCATCAAATTCTTCCGTCAGCTGCTTCAGGGCCTTGTAGACATGGCGCATCGGCTCGCCGAGATTCTCGCGGCGGTGCGTCGTAACGAGAATGATGCGCTTATGCGCAAAATCGACATCCTGCAGCGAAGCATCCTTGAACGCAAAGTCATCGCGCACCGTATGGTGCAGGGCGTCGATGACCGTATTGCCCGTGACGAAGATGGACTCCGGCGGCACGTTCTCTGCAAGCAGATTTGCTTCCGACGTGCTCGTCGGCGCAAAATTAAGGTCTGCAATGCAGCCCGTCAGGCGGCGGTTCATCTCTTCCGGGAACGGCGAATACTTGTTGTGCGTGCGCAGGCCCGCCTCAACGTGGCCAACGGCCGTCTGATGATAGTACGCAGCGAGTGCACCGGCAAAGGTCGTCGTCGTGTCACCATGAACGAGGACAATATCCGGCTTTTCTTCCGTCAGGACCTTATCGAGGCCCATCATGGCTCTCGTCGTAATATCAAAAAGTGTCTGACCTGCCGCCATGATGTTGAGATCATGATCCGGTTTGATATGGAAGAGACTGAGCACCTGGTCGAGCATTTCACGATGCTGCGCGGTGACAGCCACCACCGGTTCAATCGTATCAGGATGCTTCTGAAGCTCCAATACGATTGGTGCCATCTTAATGGCCTCCGGACGTGTACCGAAGACCGTCATGACCTTGATCTTCTTCTTTTCCACTACAAGACCTCCTTAATGCCTTTAATGCCTTAAATCCCTTATGCCAAAAAACAGCTTACTGCTGATTTGCAGAATCCTTCATATGGAAAATTCCCAGCTTTTTCGCGCCAACCAGTACAACAATCACTACGACACAGACAATGACAATGGCAATCTGGGCGCTGACTTCCGTCAAAGCCACGGCACTGAGCCCCAAAAGTGCGCTGATGACATACATCAAAAGCACAGCCTGACGCTGCGAAAAGCCGAGGTCCAGAAGCCTGTGGTGCAGATGCCCCTTATCCGGCTTGAAGATTGGCACACCGCCGCGGTAGCGGCGCACAATGGCAAATGTCGTATCAAGGATCGGCAGGCCGAGAGCAAGAATCGGCACAATGAGGGCAATCGTCGCCGCGCTCTTAACGGCACCGATGACCGAAATGCCCGCTAACATAAAGCCGAGGAACT
Organism: Mitsuokella apri; assembly: GCF_051886055.1. Lineage (NCBI taxonomy): Bacteria > Bacillati > Bacillota > Negativicutes > Selenomonadales > Selenomonadaceae > Mitsuokella > Mitsuokella apri. The sequence goes on from NZ_JBJEXT010000042.1 coordinate 23,517, forward strand.
GACTGCCCGAATCGCCCATGAAAATCTTCGCGGGATTGAAATTGTAATAAAGGAAACCGAACGCAGCGCCGGCCAGAGCAGCTGTCAAAACAGCGACAAGCAAATTGCCCTGCTGCAGTGCCACGAGAAAAATCGTAATCGAAGCGATGGTCGAAACACCGGCTGCCAGGCCATCGAGGCCATCGATGAGATTGACCGTGTTCGTCAGACCGACGAGCCAGAAAAGCGTTGCGGGGATAGCAAGATATTCCAGATAGAGATAATCCCCAAACGGGTCCGTGATGAAGTCTATGCGGACATCAAAAGCAATGACCAGCACGCAGGCTGCCACAATTTGTATGAGCAGCTTGACCTTGGCAGGCAAATTGACATAGTCGTCGACGAGGCCGCCAATGAAAATAATGGAACCGCTGACAAGCAGACCGACTGTCTCATAGAAAACCTCTGATGGCACATCCGTAAAAGACAGGACGCTGAGAATCGCCACCATGAATGCAAAATAAATGCCAATGCCGCCAATGCGCGGAATCGGCTTCTTGTGGACCTTTCTTGCATCCGGGGTATCCATGGCCCCCGTCTTTCCTGCAAGACAGATGACACCTGGCGTTATCAAGAGCGCCACACCGGCAGCAATGACAAACGCCAACATATAGACTGGCATACAAGCGCACTCCTTTTCCTTGAATACACAACTGCTTTCGTCCCTGCACAGGCAAATACACCCGCATATACCTAGAAAGCAACCATTATAACAAACTTATTTTAACGCACAGACTGTACCGTGTCAATCATTTGGACGGCTTCCTGTCAATCATGGATTTCATCCGGACGGCAGCTCACAACGCTGCCATCTTCATCGTAATAAACGACTTTCGCGAGTTTCGCGTTGCGGAGCATGCGGCGGCAGAGCAGGCAGGGCTTGCCGGAAGCAAGGCTGCCGTCGGCATTGACCCCGACGATATAGATCGTCGCGCCCTCCATAGCAGCTGGATCCGCATTGATGATGGCGTTCTGTTCGGCATGAACAGCAACGCAGAGTTCGTAATTCTGTCCTTTCGGCACATGCAGGCGTTCGCGCTCGCAGTTGCCCGTATCGATGCAGTTGGCCTCACCGCGCGGTGCGCCGTTGTAGCCCGTACTGATGATGATCTTGTCCTTGACGATGATGGCGCCGTAGCGGCGGCGCAGGCAGGTTGCGCGGCGTCCGACAGCCTTCGCGATATCCAGAAAATATTCCGTCCAGCTTGGACGTTCTTGTTTCTCAATCATGATAATACTCCTTTATATAGCGTGTCGCGAGGATTACTGCGACAAAATCATCAACGGGTTCAGGCGGCACCTGCAGCCCGAGGGGAATAAAACGGCGCCACCCCTTAGGGGGCTTCGCCTGCCAGTAAGCCTTGCGCGCCATATCCGTAGTCCTGTATTCATCGACCACCTTGATGATGAGCTCGGGCATGGCCCTCGTCAGGCGTGCCTGTGCCTCTTTGCTCGTCGTACCATTGCCCTCGATGAGCCGCGTAAAGCCATACTGCTTTTGGGCATTTCTCACTTCCTGCTCCAGTTTTTTCGTCTCAAGGACTTTCTGAAAGAGGACGCTGCCTTCTGTATCAAGGACAGCAAAGCCGCATTTATCCCGCCCCGGGTCGAGTGCTGCGATTGTCTCCATAAAAACACCTTCTCGATAAAAATAGAGCTCTGCAGGCTATTTGCCCCGCAGAGCCCTGATTCTCTTTACTGCTGGTCCGGAAGCTGCTCTTCCTTGATGATCAGGCGCAGCGGTCCGAGTGCATCCGTATTGCCGCGTGCATAGGCGGAAAGCACGACCGTACCGTGCATGCCGTTAATCGCATTGACCACTTCGTAGAACTGCGCACCGTCCATGACGCCAATGGAGCCGCGGATCGGGTCCGGCAGGATGCCCTTGGCCGAAGCAGCCGCATTGATTTCCTTCAGGAAATTCATGACAGCCTGTTCCGCTTCCCCGTTATTCGTGCCCTTAAGCTGAATCGGACGCGCGAGGATGAACTCGCGGTCCTTATAGATGACGCTGTTCTTGTAGAGCTCAAGCGAGGCGCGGACTTCTTCCCCGCGCACGAGATTGCCGGCAGCCACGATGCGCACAACCATATCCTGCGGACTCTTGGCAATCGTCTGCACAGCCGATTCATACTCCGGCTTGTAAATCCAGACATCCTTATCCGAGACATTCTGGTTCAAACGCGTCGAGACATTGCGGCTGGCCAGCTGAGCAAGGGCCTGCAGGTCCTTATCGACTTCGGCAGCCGGACGGTTGCCGCGGATGACGCCGCTCGCGATGACTTCGCCGGCACGGAAGACAATATCGCCTTCGCGGATGGTAATGAGGCCGTCACGCAGGTCTTTATTGCGTTTTTCAAGGTCCTGATTGTCCGCCGTCAGACTGGCGTTGCGGCCCGTAAGTTCCTGATTCTTGCCAGTAAGAGCCGTATTCAGGCCCTGCAGCGAGGAATTTGCCGAGGCGAGCTGGCTGTTCTGCTGGCCCAGCTGACTGTTCTGCGCCGAGAGCACATCATTGCGCTGCATGAGTTCAGCCTTCGCGAGTTCGAGCAGGCGGTTGCCCTCCTGCAGCCGCTGAGACTCGGCCTCGAGTTCCTGCTGCTGCTGTTTCAGCGTCTCGACGTCCTTGCGCGACTGGTCGAGTGCGTCATTGGCCTCTTCCTGCTGCTGCTGCGCCGTCTGCAGGTCGGCATTGGCCTGGTCGAGATTAGACTGTGTCGTCTTCATCTTCTGGTTGAGTTTTTCCATGCCGAAAAGTGCCGTACGCACGTTCTGCGACGCCGCAGCCATGACGCCGAACGTCAGGGTTGTAATGCATACGCCCGTGAAAATCGTAACGATGATGGATGTATGACGCGGACGCAGGCCGAAAATCGAAAGCTTTTTCTTACCTACTTTCGAGCCGAGGCGGTCACCGATAAACGCAATGGCTCCACCCGTGATGATGAGGACGACGATGAGAAGGACACCATACATCCTGTATTTACCACCTTTCCTGAAAAAATCCAACAATAAAAATACTGATACAGCCTGCCTATGGGTCAGCGCGAAGCCCTGCGTATGAGGATAAAGCCCGCGATAAGGCCGACGATGTTCGGAATCCAGACCGCGATGATCGGCGCAATGGCTCCGCTTCTTGCCAGAGCATTGCCCATCGTCATCAAAGCATAATAGAAGAAAATGATGATAACACTCATGGCAAAGCCGGCAGACGAGCTGTTTCTCGTTGGCTGCAGTCCAAGAGGAACGCCGATGAGAGCGAAAATCAGGCTGGCCATCGGCACGGTGACACGCTGATAGAGCTCTGCCTCAAGCTTATTCGTATCGACATACTGCGACTTCATGATGTTGATCTGGGCACGCAGTTCTTTCATCGTGAGTTCCTCAGGATCCTTCTGCTCGCGCACGATCTGTTTTGGGCTCGCGTTGATCGGCAAGACCTGCGTATCAAAGCGCATGCTGTGCTCACTCTGCCCCTCCGAGATATCGTAGAGCATGCCGTTGTGCATGACCCATTTATTCATGCTGAATTCTGCATACTCAGCATTCTCAACGTGGCTGACCTTGCCATCGCTGTTGAAGTCCTGCATCGTCACACTCTGCAGGGTCTGCGTGTCCGCATCATAGCGGCGTGCATAGACAAGCCTTTGAATCTGGCCGTCCTTGATATCCTTGAGAATAATGTGCTCCTGCGATTTCATGCCGTTGTTGCCCTGAATTTCATAATAGAGCACGTTGCGGTAAGCCGTGTTAGCCCACGGGACGACGTATTCATTGAAGGCAATCGCACCGATGCTGACTAAAAGGCCCATGAGAATGGCCGGTGCCGCGATGCGGTAAAAACCGATACCGCATGACTTCATGGCAGTAATCTCGCTCGAGCTCGACAGTCGGCCAAAAGTCAAAAGCGTTGCGAGCAGCATGGACATTGGAAATGTCCACATGACGACGGACGGCAGGCCGAAAACAAAAATCTTGATGACGGCGGAAAGCGACGCGCCGTAGTCCGTGATGTACTTGGCAATCTTGAAGAGCGTACCGGAACCGATGAATACAGCGGAGAATGCGCAGATGCCAAAGATGAAAGCCTTGAAGACTTCCCGAAATATGTACTTGTCTAAGATTCTGATATGCATTGCTGATTCTCCGTTACAAGGTGAAATTATCGCCAAGATAGAACTTCTTGGCAATCGGGCTGTTGGCAATCGTCTGACTGTCACCCTCCAAAAGGATCTTGCCGCTGTTCAGGATATAGGCACGGTCGACAATCTGCAGCGTCTCGCGGACGTTGTGGTCCGTGATGAGAATGCCCATGCCGCGTTCCTTTAAATACTGCACGATTTCCTGAATATCGGCAACGGCCAGCGGGTCAACGCCGGCAAACGGCTCATCGAGCAGGATGAACTGCGGCTCAAGTGCCAGGCAGCGGGCGATTTCAACGCGGCGGCGCTCGCCGCCTGAAAGCTCCGTGCCCTTGCGCTCGCGCACATGGCCAATATGGAACTCTTCGAGGAGTTCCTCGAATTTATCCTTCTGTTCCGCTTTGGAAAGCTTGGTCGTCTCCAGGATGGCCATGATGTTTTCCTCTACCGTGAGTTTGCGGAAAATCGAGGGTTCCTGCGTGAGATAACTGATGCCGAGCGCCGCCCGATGATACATCGGCTCTTCCGTGATGTTGATGTCCGAAAGGAACACCTCGCCGGATGTCGGACGCTCCAGTCCGACAATCATATAGAATGTCGTCGTCTTGCCCGCACCATTCGGACCGAGCAGTCCTACAATCTCTCCCTTATCCACGCGCAGGGAAACGCGGTCCACGACCGTGCGCTTCTTGAATTTCTTTACCAGATTTCTTGCCTCGATATGCAAAATCGTGCCCTCCAAAATACCCACAGATTATCCTAAATCCATCTCTTTATTGTACCTTAGCTGACCCGTCGTTCGCAAGATAAATCGTCATGCGGTTGCTGCGCATCGTATTATTTTCCTGTACAGCCCAGGCATTGCCTGTGATGACGGCTTTGCCCTGTTCCTTGCCGTAGTAATCCATCTGGTCGCCGCCAGCTTCCATGGCTCTTGACGGGCTGACGACATGGGCATTGCCCTCGCCGATATAGTGCTCATCCTTAAGCCAGCCGTAAATGCGGTCAGCCGTGAACGTGTCATCTCCGCTCGTCAGCATGCCGCCGCGGTCAATGACGATGTAATCATTCTGCTGCGGGAAATAATCCACCTGCTCACCCGAGAAGGTCTTATCATCGCGCGTACCGTGAACATTGCCCGTGGCCATCATGTGTTCCTGACCATCCGACATCAGATGATCGCAGGTTAGGCGCGTTCCCTGATAAACAGCGATGACATTGCCATCGACCGTAGCGGCCTGTGTCTTGGAATTATAGGTAGCACGGGCGCCCGTGACCTTCGAATCGCCGCGCGTCAGCAGTACATAGCCTGTAGCCGTGGCCTCGCCCGTCTTCATATCATATTCCAGCGTATCTGCATCGAGCGATGCCGGCACACTGTCTTCTGCAGCATAAATTGTTCCCATCTGCAGGGACAGAGCAGCCGCAATCACGGCAAGCATGCCTTTCATTTTCTTATTCTTCATTATTCTGCCCCCCTGCCAGTTTTTCGATATGTGCTTTGCCAGAAATCTTGACTTTATTGAAACCATCCGTACTGTCGATGCGGTCACCCCAGGCTTTGATGGTATCATTGGATACCTTTGCCTGACCAATGGCAGAAAGCATTCCTTCCTTCGCTGTCCAAAGCAGTTGGTCGCTCGTAAGCTTTGCCCCATCGCTTGTCGTAATCGTGACATCACCGTCAATCTGGATGTCCTTTGTTTCATTATTATAAGAGCCGTGCTCCGCCGTTACCTCGGCAGAACGGCCGTCAGCCTGATAAAAATGACCCGTAATGCCTGTCATTTCGGCATTTCTCGAGTCGATATCGACTTCGATATGGTCCGCCGTGAGGTCCCAGATCTTGACACCATCTTTTTCCTCGCTGATGGTATTGTTGTCATACGTCATGACGCGCGGCTGGTCATTCTGCGAATTATCGACTTTCGGTGTCTGCGGCACCGTGCGTACCGCCCAGATGACCACACAGGCAAAGAAAATGAGGCCCAGTGCCACCAGGGTTTTCTGCTTGCCATTCATTTTTTCTCTTCCTGCCCCCTTACCGTATGATGCTTGCCGAGCTTCTGCTGTTCCGGCTTTGTGTTCCAGCGTTTCTGGAACCAGAGCCACTGCGTCGGGTTGTCACGGATAATCTGTTCAACAATTTTGGTCATGCGGGCTGTAAAGTCCAGCAGGTCCTTATCCGTATCCCCCGTATCATGATACCGCATGACCTCGCCGACGACAACCTTATGTTTGCCATTTGGCTGACGCAGGATGAACGCCGGCACGACCGGCGAGTTGAACTTGCGTGCAAAAACAGCAGGTCCCATCGGCGTAGCCGCAATCTTGCCCAAAAACGGCAGGAACGCGCCGCCAGGCCCCGCATCCTGGTCCACGAGAAAGCCGAGGATCTTGCCGCTCTTAAGAGCGCGCGCCGCAGCGATGAGCTCACTCGTACCGCGCGAGAAAATCTCAACGTGGATCGTCTTGCGCAGGTCATTGAGTGCATAGGTGTACTGCATATTCGGCTGCGGCTTGGCAATGGCCGTGACCGGCAGTCCGTTTAAGGTAAAGGCAGCAGAAAGCCACTCCCAAGTGCCGATATGGCCGGTGATAATGGCCACGCCATGACCTTCTGCCAAGGCATCCTTCAGGCGTTCCAGATGATCAATCTCGATGTAATCGCTAAAATTCTTTTCATTGAGATGCGGCATGTAGAGGATTTCCAAGACATTGCGGGCAAGATTGATGAAGGATTCTCTCACAAGATGACGGGCCTTGGCTTCATCGATGCCGAGAGCCGGCATCATCTGCGCAACAGCGCGCTCCCGCTCCTTCTTGATGAGAAGATAGTAGAGATTGCCAAGTACCCAGCCAATGGCCATCAACAGCCGGTAAGGCGTGTGGCAGGCCACTTTGCTCAGAAACATCACGAGTTTATACTGCATGGAAAATGCCTCCAATGTCTTTCCTAAAATTACTGGGCGAGACCATCCATATGCTCAGGAGCCTTGAACCCTTCCAAAAGCATCTGCCATTTTCCCTGAGCTTTGAGAATGAATTCGATGATTTCCCGCACAGCACCGCGGCCGCCCGGATAGGCGGAAACGATTGCGGATATTTCGCGTACTTCCTGCACGCCATCGCCCACGGCTGCAGGGAAGCCGACCTGCCCCATGATGGGCAGGTCGACGAGGTCATCGCCAATATAGGCGATTTCTTCATCTTTAAGGCCGGTACGTGCCTTGAGTTCCTTATAGGCTTCCCGCTTATCGAGATTGCCCTGGAACACCTCGGTGATATGAAGCTCCTTGGCACGGTATAAAAGCTGCTTTGACTCACGGCCGGTAATGATGGCGGTCTTGAGTCCTGCACGGTGACAAAGCGTGATGCCGAGACCGTCGCGGCAGAAGAACGGTTTAAAAAGCTCGCCTTCCGCGCCGATGTAAATGCCGCCATCTGTCAGCACGCCGTCGACATCAAAGATGATGAGCCTGACTTTTTTAGCGCGTTCGCTTGCGTCTGTCCGAAGTTCCATATCAAACAACCCCCTGACGCAGAAGGTCCGTCAAATGGACAATGCCAACCGGCACACCCTTGTCATCAATGACGGGCAGAACCGTAACAGGACGCGGTTTATGCTTCTCCATAACGGAGAGGGCCGCCGCTGCCATCTGCTGCGGTGCAATCGTCAAAGGCTCCGTGAACATGATCTTCTCCACGGCCTCATCAAGGAATTTATAATCTTTGGCGAGCGCGCGGCGGATGATGCCATCGGTTATGAGACCGACAAATTTGCCGTCATCATCAACAACCGAAACAGCACCGAGGCCCTTGTCCGTCATGACGAACAGAGCATCCTTGACCGTCTTGCCGCAGTGAATAAGCGGATTATCCTTGCCCGTATGCATGACGTTCTCGACTTTGAGCAGCAGACGGCGTCCAAGGGCACCGCCCGGGTGGAACATCGCAAAATCCTGACTCGTGAAATTGCGTTCCGACATCAGGGCCATGGCAATCGCATCGCCCATGGCAAGCGTGGCCGTCGTGCTGGCCGTCGGCGCGAGCCCTAACGGGCAGGCCTCACGCTCCACGCTGATGTCGATAAAATAATCACAGAATTTGCCGAGCTGTGATTCGCGGCGTCCGCACATGGCGACAATCGTCGCCCCGATGCGGCGGATAATCGGCAGGATGTTGACGATTTCCGTAGACTCGCCGCTGTTGGAAATCGCAATGACGACATCGTTTTCCGTGACCATGCCGAGGTCACCGTGAAAGGCTTCCGCCGGATGCAGGAAAAAAGACGGCGTGCCCGTGCTGGCGAGGGTCGCCGCAATTTTGCGGCCAACGTGTCCCGATTTGCCCATGCCCGTCACGACAACGCGTGCAGGGCAGGCCAGAATGCAGTTGACAACATCGACAAATTCACTGCCGATGCGGTCTTTGAGGGCAAGGACTGCCTTTCCTTCGATATCGAGTGTCTCAATGGCTCTCGCTTTGATGCTGTTTTCGTTGCTCACGCTGCTCCTCCTCATGCCTGATGACGAATGACCTTATGGATGGCAAGAGCATCCTTCAGGAGATCTTCGAGTTTATCGAGATAAACCATGTTGGCACCGTCTGACAAAGCCTCTTCCGGATTGTCGTGCACTTCAAGGAAGAGGGCGTCAATGCCGACGCCGGCGGCCGCGCGCACGAGGTACTCGACGAATTCGCGGTTTCCGGAAGACGTCGTGCCGTTGCCGCCCGGCAGCTGGACGCTGTGCGTGCCGTCAAAAACGACCGGATAGCCGAAGCTGCGCATAATCGGCAGGCTGCGCATGTCGACCACGAGATTATGATAGCCAAACGAAGCACCGCGCTCCGTCAGCATCATCTGCTCGCAGCCGCATTCGTGCAGTTTATCGACAACATTGCGCATATCCTCAGGCGCGAGGAACTGCCCTTTCTTGACATTGACGACACGGCCCGTCTGAGCCGCAGCATGCAGAAGATCCGTCTGACGGCAGAGGAAGGCCGGAATCTGCAGGATATCTGCGACCTTGGCAGCGGGCTCCGCCTGCGTCGTCTCGTGAATGTCCGTCACGATGGGGACATTCAGCGTCTCCTTGATTTCCTGCAGCATCTCAAGACCTTTTTTGAGGCCCGGGCCGCGGAAACTATGATAAGACGAACGGTTTGCTTTATCAAAAGAAGCTTTGAATACGTAATTGATGCCGAGACGGCCGCAGATTTCCTTGATCGTGCGCCCGATGAGCAGGCAGCGGTCCATGCCTTCAAGGACACAGGGACCGGCGAGGAGTGCCAGCGGCTCGCCTTCACCGATCATGAAATTTCCAACCTTGACCTTATTCATACGATTCACCTTCCACTTTCTGTGCTAAAAAATCTTCTGCTTCTCATATTTATTTTTCCATCATCTGACGGTAAATCTCGTTGACCTTAGCGAGGTCTTCCGCCGTATCGACGCCGACGAAACGGTACGGCGTCTTGATGACCTTGATGCGATAGCCATTTTCCAAGGCCCGCAGCTGCTCGAGGCTCTCAGCATGCTCAAGAGGTGTCTCTTCCATCTTGGCATACTGCAGCAGGAAATCCCGCTTGTAGGCGTAAATGCCGATGTGCTTGTAAACGGGCGTGCCCGTATGGCGCGGGTACGGCAGCAGCGAACGCGAGAAGTACAGGGCATAGCCCTTCCTGTCCATGACCACCTTGACATTGTTGGGGTTCTTTGCCTCTGCCTCATCCGTGATTTCCGTGCAGACCGTTGCCATCTGCAGGTCGGCGTCATCATCGAACGCAGCGGCGAGTTCATCAATGAGGGCCGGCTCAATGAGCGGTTCATCGCCCTGCACATTGATGATGAGGTCGACATCCGGATATTTCTCTGCCACTTCTGCCAGGCGGTCCGTGCCCGTTGGATGGTCCTTACGCGTCATGACGGCCCTGCCGCCATTTTGCACGACAGCCTCCAAAATGCGTTCATCATCGGTCGCCACCAGGGCAGCCGATACACGCTTAGCCTGTGAAGCTCTATCGTAAACACGGCAGATCATGGGTTTGCCGGCAATATCCTTGAGCGGTTTGCCCGGCAGGCGCGTCGATGCATAGCGCGCGGGAATGACACAGAGAACATTCATGGACTTTCTATCCTTTCTATTATATATAGAAGAAAATGAGATTTCAACGGGGGCCGAGGCGTTCTGCAAGGCGCTGCTTCAACATTTCATGGAGGCCTTCGCTGCCCTTCTGGAACGTCACTTCTACGCAGATAACATAAATCGGGATGGACCATTTCTCACGGGCTACGTCCGCCGGAATCTTAACGGCATCTTTCTCCGTGATGACGATGGCCTCTGCGCCGGCATTTTCAGCCTGCTGGAAAATATCGGTCATCTCCGACATCGCATAATCGTGATGGTCCGGATAGCGCAGGCTCTCGATGATGACAGCACCAAGGTCGGAGAGTGTCTGTTCAAACGAAGCCGGATTGCCGATAGCCGAAACCGCCATGATGCGCTTGCCGCGCATTTTTTCAACATCGATACCCTCACTCGCAATATTGACATACCATTCCGTCAGCGGGATAAAGCAGCGCGGCTGGTGAATGCTCTCGACAATACGGGCTTCCGGATTGTAGCGGTGCACCGTCTCGCGGATGTAATCGCACGAGCCCGCTGCTGCCTGGTCCACCTTGGTCATCAGGCAGATATCGGCCCTGCTGATATGCGAAATTGGCTCGCGCAGCGTGCCGCGCGGCAGGATGTAGCCATTGCCAAAGACGTTGACCGCATCGACGAGCAGGATGTCAAGATCCCGCATGAGCTGCCAATGCTGGAAGCCATCGTCGAGGATGGCAACTTCCGCGCCGAAATGCTCCATCGCGTAGCGGCCTGTCTTGGCGCGCTCCGCGCCGATGAGCACGGGAACTTCCGGCAGATGCTTTGCCAGCATATAGGCCTCATCGCCGGCTTCAGCCGCATCCATATGCAGTCTCTTGCCGTCCGAAACAATGCCAACTTCGCCATGCCATTTGGCACGGTAGCCGCGGTTGAGGATGACGACGCGGTAGCCCATGTCGCGGATATCGCGCGCAAGGCGCTGAGCCGTCGGCGTCTTGCCCGTACCGCCGACCGTGACATTGCCGAGGCTGATGACGAAGCAGTCGAGCTTTTTTTTCTGGAACACGCCGTATTTGTAACCGGCGAGCTTGATATTGACGAGCAGGCCGTAAATCAGTGAGAACACATATAGGATGCCCATGATGATATTCGGGAAGAAACCATCTACTTCCTTACTATGTACAAGGTCGATGAAATAGGTCTGGAAATTCGTGATTTTTTGCGTAGAACGCACGTGATGGCGGTTTTCGGGGCTGCTCTCATAGGCATCGAGCATCTGATGGAGCAGAATGGCCGATTTGCGCGAAGCGCCCTTATTCTCCCGCACGATGGCGCGCGTTTCTTCTTCCATGCGGTGGCGGTGATCCGGTTCATCAAAGAGGCGCGTAACTTCCTTGGCCAGCTCGTCGCCGTTGTGGACCGTAATGCAGGCATTGCGGTTCTTGAAAAGAGCGTATGTATCTTTGAAATTGAACATATGCGAACCGACGATGATGGCCTTGCCATGAGCTGCCGGTTCCAGAATATTATGGCCGCCATGCGGCACAAGACTGCCGCCGACGAAGACGACATCGCCGATGCTGTAGACCTTGCCGAGTTCGCCAATCGTATCGAGGATGACAATATCTTCATTGTGCGAAGGCTCCTTCTGGAGCGTTGTCCTCGTCGTCACAGTGAACCCCGCCTTGCGGCAGAGATGGACGACTTCCGTCGTGCGCAGGAGTTCACGCGGCGCGATGACGAGGCGCGCGTGCGGATGCGTTTTGCGCACAGAAGCAAAAGCCTGCAGCACAGGGCCTTCCTCGCCGCGGTGAGTCGAGCCCGCCAGAAAGATGCCATCGTTTTCTGTCAGGCCCATATCCTCAATGATTTTTTGCTTTTCTTCCGGGCTGACGTCCGTATACGTCTGGTCAAACTTCGTATTGCCCGTAACGGTCACGAGCTCCTTCGGTGCCCCGAGGCGCATGATGTATTCCGCATCGATCGGCGACTGCATGGCAAAGAGCTTGACCGTGCCGATCATGTCGCGCAGCAGACTGTGCAGATGCTTGTACTGCTTGACACTCTTGTCGCTGATGCGGCCGTTGACCATCATGACCGGTACATGAATGCGGCGCGCCGTGCGCAGGAAATTCGGCCAGAGCTCCGTCTCGACCGGCAGGAATACGCGCGGACGGATGCGGCGCAGTACATGGCCGGCCAGCCACGGCAGGTCCAGCGGGAAATAAATGATGGCATCAGCATCCTTGATGATGCGGTTGGCCATTTCATAGCCGCTGGTCGTGACAACCGAGACGAGAATCGGGCTTTTGGGAAATTCTTTGCGGAATTCCTTGATGAGCGGGCTCGTCGCCACGATCTCACCGACAGAAGCCGCATGCACCCAGATGCAGTCCTTCTTCTCCACTTTATCAAGGGCGTGTTCCGGGAAGAAGCCAAAGCTCTGACGGATGCGTTCGACAAAGCCCTTCTCGCGCACCGAGCGGATCATGAACATCGGGATCACGAGGATCACAATGATGATGGCCGCTATATTATAGAGTAATTGCATAACCTCTTCCCTTCTTAAACGTTTTTCTTACTGAACTGGATGTTGTAGAGATAACTGTAAAGGCCGCCGAGCTTCAAAAGCTCCTCATGCGTGCCGTGCTCCTTGATATGGCCGTTGTCGATGACGTAAATCTGGTCGGCATTGAAAATCGTCGAAAGGCGATGGGCAATGACGAATGAGGTACGGCCGACCATGAGTTTATCGAGAGCTGCCTGTACAATCTTCTCGCTTTCCGTATCGAGAGCCGATGTGGCCTCATCAAGAATCAGAATCTGCGGGTTCTTGAGGATGGCGCGCGCAATGGCCATGCGCTGACGCTGACCGCCCGAAAGGTTCAGGCCGCGTTCGCCGATTTTCGTTTCATAGCCGTTTGGCAGCTCGCGGATGAAGGCATCGGCATTCGCCGCCTTGGCAGCCGCTTCGACTTCCTCATCTGTCGCATCGAGGCGGCCGTAGCGGATATTCTCGCGGACCGTCGTCGAGAACAGCATGGTCTCCTGCGGCACAATGCCGATCTGTTCGCGCAGGGAAGAGACCGTCACATCGCGGATGTCAAAGCCATCGATGGAAATGGAACCCGACGTGACCTCATAGAAACGCGGGATGAGGTTCGCAATCGTCGACTTGCCGGCGCCGCTCGGACCGACAAAGGCAATCATCTGGCCCGGTTTTACTTCGAGGCTGACATCGGAAAGTGCCGGCACGCCCTTCTTATATTCGAAGGAAACGTGGTCGAAGACGACATGGCCTTTGACTTTCGGCAGCTCCTTGGCATCCGGCTTATCCGTGATTGTCTCTTTGAGGTCGATGACGTTGAAGACGCGGTCGACGGCGGCCATCGCCCGCTGCAGATTGCCGTAAACGCGCGAAAGGCGCTTGACCGGGTTTGCCAGATTGACAGCATATGTGAGGAACGCAACCAGCGAACCGGCTGTCATCTGACCATTGACGACTTCATAACCGCCGAACCAGATGATGACCGTAACCGAGATGGCCGCGAGAAACTCAACGGACGGCGTCAAGAGACTCGTGAGCTGAACATTCTTCATGGCTGCCTGAAAGTTGAGTTCGTTCTGACGGCAGAAGCGTTTGATTTCGTAATTCTCACGTACGAAGGACTTGACGACGCGGATAGAAGAAATACTCTCCTGCAGCAGCGACGTGATATCGGCCATGCGTTCCTGAATGACCGTACCGTTGCGCTTGATCTTACGGCCAAAAATCTTCATGGCCTGCCCGACCAGCGGGATGATGACGAGAGTCAGGATCGAAAGCTTCCAGTCCAGCACAATCATCATGACAAGAGAGCCGATGAGGATGGACCCTTCTGTGACCATCTCAATGAGCTGGTCGACGAGGGCCGACTGGATGGCTGCGACATCATTCGTAATAAAGCTCATGACCTCGCCCGTCTGATGGCGGTCAAAATAGGCCATCGGCATGCGCTGAAACTTGCGGAACATGACCTCGCGCACATCGATGATGACTTTCTGGCCGATGAACGAGACGAGATAGGACTGACCGTAAAAAAAGATACCGCGCAGCAGGAAAACCACGACGATACCGACGCAGATGAGATTGAGCATCAGCATATCTTTTTCGGCCAGCACTTTATCGATCATGTCCTTGATGATCCATGGCAAATAAAGGTTCGCTGCCGCTGCCATGATGATGCAGAAGATGGCCAGTATGAGCTGCTTGACATATGGCCGCATATATTGAAGCAGCCGCTTATAATTCTTCATGTTGTTCTCCCGAATTTCGTTTTCTCTCTGCGGCCGCTAAGATTTTTGCGGCTACCCGTTTGGATGCACCCGGCGGCCCCAATTTTGCACAGGCCTCCCGAAGTTTCGCCGCCGTCGCACCGCGTGCCGGTGCCCCGCGATAGAGGCGGGCCAGCTCGCGCGCGATGCGGTGCGGCTCCACTTCATCCTGCAGGAGCTCCGGCTGGATGGTCTCATCGAGCAGGATATTCGGCAAAGTGAAGTGCCTGACATGCACGAAGGCACGGCCAATCATATAGTTGAGCGGTGCCAGCCGGTAAAGTGAGACGCAGGGCAGTCCCATGAGGGCTGCCTCCATGACCACGGTTCCCGAAGCTGCTGCTGCCACGTCGGCAAGTCCCATGAGCGCATAGCGGTTTTCATGTGTCAGCCGGACTTTAACATCATGCTCTGCCACCATGCCCTCAATCAACGCCTCATAAGCAGGAGCTGCTACGGGCAGGAAGAATTTCGTATCGGGCCGCTGCGCCTTTAAGAGTTCTGCCGCCTTCAGCATGGCCGGCAGCAGCATCGTGATTTCCTGACGGCGGCTGCCCGGCATCAGCAGGACGGCATGCTCGTGTTCATGGATGCCGAAAAATTTTCTCGCCTCGTCTTCGGGCAGCTCCGCCTTGACGGTGTCGACCAGCGGATTGCCGACAAACGAAATATTGGCGCCAGCCGCTTCATAGACAGGCAGCTCATGCGGGAAAATCGCGACGAACTCATCGGCAAGAGCCGCACATTTTTTTGCTCTGCCCTTGCGCCAGGCCCAGGCCGACGGCGGAATGTAGGAGAAGACCGGTATGCCGAGCTTCTTAGCGCGTTTGGCAAGTCTCCAGTTAAAGTCCGGATAGTCGATGAGGACCAAGAGGTCCGGCCTCTCTCTTTCCATGTACGCAGTCAGGTCATCAAGGAGTTTCAGGATGCGCCGGAGATTCTTGATGACCTCCCAGACGCCCATGACATTGTAATCCGCAAAATTGCGGAAAAGCCTGACACCTGCAGCTTCCATCCTTGCTCCGCCAAAGCCGACGAGCTCCGTCTCCGGGGCCTGCTCATGGATGGCTCTGGCCAAACGTTCTCCGTGCAGATCACCGGAAACTTCCCCTGCGGACATCATGATTTTCATCCGAACCCCTCCTTTCCTGCAAAGACACCGAAAAAATAACAGTCCATAAGAAAAGCCGAAAAGACGCGTGGATACCAGCATTCCTGATTCCGCCGCGTCTCACAATCACGTACTTACATGGCTGCAATCGTTATATTATTGGCATCTGCCAGTGCAAGCATCTCCTCACGCTCTACCAGAAGCGTCTTGTCTGCCTCGATGGCCAGCGCCGTTGCACCGACAGCGACCATGCTCTTGATCGTTTCCAGACCTACGGTCGGCACGTCAAAGCGGTCGTCCTGCTGCGGCTTGGCAACTTTTGCCACCACAGCGCCGCCGCGCGCGAGTTCGCCGCCGCGGCGAATGCAGGCATCCGTACCCTCAATGGCCTCAAGTGCCATGACAGCCATATTTTTGACAACAGCCGTCTGGCCGACATCGAGACGGCCGATTTCCTTGGCCATGCGGAAGCCAAACTCCATGTCCTTGCGCTCTTCCGGTGTCGGTTCACGCTTGGAGATTACACCGCGATGCGGCATCAGACGGCGTATCAGGGCCGTCTGATCAAAGGCCTGCATGCCGGCTTTCGCGAGTTCGCGGACAAACATCATCATGATGGTATCGTCCTTGCGGTCCGGCAGTTCCATGATGAGCTTCA